>USOZ01000001.1 GCA_900556525.1 uncultured Oscillospiraceae bacterium
GACATCGCCCTTTCACGGCGGAATCATGGGTTCGATTCCCGTACGGGTCACCACACCACGATACTCCCGAATGGCTTTACAGAGCCGTTTGGGAGTGTTTCATTCTGTACGGATTTTGGTCTTGGTCTTTATTTGGTCTTTATTTTGAATTTATGGTCTTTAAGCAGGGAATTTGGCTTTTTCGCCGCCCTGCTTTTCTTTTTTGTCAAAGATAAGTGCGTCGGCGATTGCCTGGCTCGTCCTTGCCTGTGCTTCTTGGAACATATGACAGTAGATGTTCGTTGTCGTTGAAACCTGCGAGTGTCCCAAATCCCCCGATACTGCAACCACATCAACGCCCGCATTGATGAGCAGGCTTGCGTGTAAGTGCCTTAACGAGTGAATGTCGCAGAACCTTATGCTGTTCTTCTCACAAAACTCCTTGAACCAGAAGTAGGGAGTATTGTTGTTCATAGGGCTTCCGTCCCACTTTATGAACAGACGGTCGTAATCCTGCCACTTGTCGCCCATACGGGCGCACTGTTCGTCCTGTTCTTTTCTCAGCTCCCACAGCATATCCATAACGTACTGCGGGTACTTCTGCGTTCTCTGGGACTTCTTTGTTTTCGTTGTGTCGGTATAGATACCTTTCTTTGCTGTGTAGTTGGAAGTTCTGCGGACTTTTATCGTGTTGTTCTCAAAATCCACGTCTTTCCATTCCAGACCGAGCAGCTCACCGCGGCGGTATCCGCTGTAAACAGCGAGCTTGAAGAACACCCTGAACTTTGTCGGAACATTCTCTCCGTCAAGAAGCTCAAAGATACGAGTGATTTCCTCAATCGTGTAGATATCCTTTTCCTTTGCCTCGCCCTTGGGTACTGTGACCTTTCGGCAGGGATTGTAGGTGAGCATATCCATCTTGACCGCATAGCTGAATACATCGGAAATGAAGCTCAGATGATGAATGACGGTCTTTCTCGCAAGAGGTCTGCCCGTGCGTTCACTTGTGCTGTTGATAAGATCGTTGATAAACTGCTGAATGTGCCTGCCCGTTATCTTGTCGAGCCGCAAATGCCCGATTGCGGGATAAACCCGTGCTGTAAGCTGTTTCATTCTCTCAAAAGAGGTATTGCGCAGATTGATTTTTGCGTATTCCTCAAACCACTGCTCGGCAAAGGTTTCAAACTTGATTGTTGCTACGACCTGTCCTTTTTTGCATTCTTCCTCGAACATTACGCACTGCCTATCAAGCTCTTTCTTTATCTGCCGTGCCGTCATATCAGGTTCAGGCTTCCAGGTCTTTGTCTGTACCACCTGTTTGCCGTTTACATCATATCCGCAAGATACCTTGATACGGTAGCTGTCGCCTCTTTTTGTGACTGTTGCCATATACTTAAACTCCTCCTCGTCAATTTAAGATTATGACACATCATACCAAGTATCATTATACACTTTAAAGTGATGAAATGTCAATACCTAAATTATTCTTTTTCCGATTTGACGTCGTTGGTTCTTGCGGAGGCTTCACAGAATACTACCCTATAAAGGTTTTCTTCATATATAAGGTACTTCTTACCTGCCATAAAGCAAGGGAGCTGACCGGATATGCACATTTGGCGCACTCTGAAAGGAGTTAAGCCGTCAATCAGGCTTGCGGCTTCTTTGATTGTTAGAACTCGCTTTTTGGGCAAAAAAATCAGCTCCTTTTCTTTTTACGGTTGAATAAAATGCTTACACAAATGAAGGTGCTATATGTAGCACCATGCTCGCTTGTGTAAACAGATTATTTATAAAGGGCGGTTGTGTAATACAGCCGCCCTATTATTATGTTCTGTTAGCTGTTAAAGCAAGCCGCAGGAAATCACGCACCCTGCGCATAGGGCTTTCACCTCTGCCATTCCTATGGACAGCCGTCGCCGGAAGTATCATTATTATTGTATCAGTTCGGAATTCTTATAGCTTGTTCCTTTGTTACTTGGCTTGCGTTAGCCTTTCAGCCGGATTGCTTCATTCACCTTTGCCGACTCTCGTCCTCAAAAGTCCTTCGACTATATTATTTCACGGCGGGTATGTGCAAATTGCGGGAAATTCACAACAGGAAGTCATCGCCCCGAACAGATACAGTATTTTGTGCTTGCTCGTTAAATTGTCAAAGAGCTGTTAGTGTTCGGAAAAGACTTGAAAAGGCTTGTTCCTTAACTAATTTCATTATAACACTGAATTTTACTTATTTCAAAGCAATTTTCCTGCCAAACGCCCCTTATTTTAGCAATATTTCTTCATATCTAATAATGGGTATAACTGCACTGCATTTTATGTATAATTTACATAAAGTGCCATTAAGCCTGTTGCACTGCCTGCAATACTGTTCTTTGCACTTGTGATTTATTGTAAGTGTCATTAACATATTATTAGGCGGCATTTTTCCTTTTGTAATCGGCTTTTTAGGAAATTGTCGTCAAAATAATATAAGGAGGACTTTGCCAAATGGAAAGTTCAACAAAAGAAGCCCTAAGCAAAAGATTAGTGCAGCTTCGCACGGAAAGAGGCTGGACGCAGAACGACCTCGTAGAGAAAATGTACTTATCGCAGAGGAGTATCAGCAGCGTTGAGAAAGGCAACTGCACACTTTCAAATCTCATCCAGCTTGCTGATCTGTATGAGGTGTCTATCGACTACCTGCTCGGACGTTCCGCAGAGCGGAGGTTTAACACTCTCGGTTTTGACCCTATCACGGTTGACATCATCGAACAGGTGAATAAGTTTTCCAAGGCTGAAAAAGAAATACTCTTGAAGCACCTCAAGCTCTCCAATGCCATTAAGTCGGGCGAAACCACTACCGTATAAGAAAGAAAGTTCCCGGAGCCGTTTCGACTTCGGGAGTTACTTATATGGTGCTATATGTAGCACCTATCAATCAAACACATTGTCCGTCCACAATTCACACTGCGTCATGACTGTTTGCACTGCATCTTCCATTCCCTCCGGTGGGTAACGATGACTTTTTAGCAGCTTTTTTATAAGCATACGCATTCTTGCTCTTGCCGAGTCCTTTTTCTGCCAATCTATCGTCTTGTTCTTCCGAAGCGTTTCGGTAAGTTCCTTTGAAATTGCTATAAGTTCGGAGTTTTCGTAAAAATCCTTTACTGCCTGCGGCTTTGTAAGAGCGTCGTAAAAAGCAAGTTCGTCGGCGGTTAAACCGAGTTCTTCTCCCTCTTTGGCAGCGTTGGAAATATCCTTTGCCATTTTCATGAGTTCTTCGATTACCTGCTCGTTTGTGAGCATTCCGTTCAGATATGCGTTCATCGTGCGCTGAATAATTTCAGAGAATTTCTCCGACTTTACCACATTCGTGCGGCGGAAAATATGTATCTGCTCCGCAATGAGCTTTTTCAGCAATTCTACGGCAAGGTTTTTCTCTTTCATCTTTGCCACATCTTCAAGGAATTTCGGGTCGAACAGAGAGAATTCCTCTTTCACATCGGAGAAAAGATTGATTACTCCGTCGCTCTTTATGCTGTGCTTCAGCAGTTCGTTGATACGAGCGTTCATTTCGGGGAGGGAGATTTTCTTATCAGTACCTTGATTTGAAAGCCGCATAACAAGCACACGGACAGCTTCAAAGAAAGCCGCTTCAATGCGGAGCTGTTCATCTACCAATGAGGAGCAGAGAGAAAGGGACTGATGTAGCATAAGCGCTTCTTTCAGAAACTCCTCTTTATCTCCCTCTCTTGCGGGCGCTATGATAAAGTTTACTGCGCCGCTGATAGTTTTGGCACGGTCAAGGTCGCTGCCCGTATTGAAAGCGTGATAATCGTAACCGTGAAATAGGTCTTGGCAACGTGAGAGCTTTTCAAGGAATTTCGGATATGCGACTTTTCCGACATCTGTGTCGCCGTAATTCTTTCTATCACGAACGGTATAGTCGTTCATAGCCTGTTTCAGAGCGGTAGCAATACCTACATAGTCAACTACAAGACCGCCCTCCTTGTCACGGAATACACGGTTTACTCTTGCGATAGCCTGCATAAGATTATATCCGCTCATAGGCTTATAGACATACATAGTCGCCAAGGAGGGAACGTCAAAGCCGGTTAGCCACATATCAACTACAATAGCGATTTTCAGAGGGCTGTTGTTGTCCTTGAACTTTTGGGCAAGCTCATTCTTGTGAGCCTTGTTGCCAATAACATCACGCCATTCTTCGGGGTCTTTGTTGCTTGATGTCATAACAACAGCAACTTTCTCCGTCCAATCGTGGTGAATTTCAAGTATTCTGCGGTAGATTTTCATTGCAATCTCCCGTGAATACGCAACAATCATAGCTTTTCCTGTTAGGAGATTTTCTCTGTTGTTTTCGTAGTGGTCGAGAATGTCGGTGACAAGTGTGTTAATGGTAGCGTCATTTCCGAGGATAGCTTCCATTCGGCTCAGCTCATGCTTACTCTGTTCGATAACACCTTGATCAGCTTGTGCAGCCATCAGGTCGTATTCCTTATCGATCGTTCTCAAAGTATTTTCATCGAGCTTGAGTTTTACGACACGGCTTTCATAATAAACGGGGCGTGTTGCACCGTCCTCTACCGCCTGCGTCATATCATATATATCAATGTAATCACCGAATACCTCGCGGGTACTTTTATCCTTGGAAGATATAGGCGTCCCTGTAAAACCTATATATGTTGCATTTGGCAGATTATTTCTGATGATACGGGCGGTTCCGTATTTCAGTTTACCAGTTTCGGCTTCAACGCTTTCGGCAAGACCATACTGTCCACGGTGAGCTTCGTCAGCCATAACGACAATATTTCTGCGTTCGGATAGTGCTTCATCAGCTTCCTCAAATTTCTGCATGGTGGTGAAGATTATGCCGTTTGCCTTTCGTCCTGCAAGTAATGATTTCAGGTGTTCACGGCTTTCTGCGTGAATGGGATCCTGTCGCAGAAATGACTTGCACTTTGCGAACTGACCGAACAGCTGATCGTCAAGATCATTTCTGTCCGTCATTACAACGATAGTGGGGCTGTTGAGCGCACTTTGCAGCAAATGAGCATAGAACACCATTGACAGCGATTTTCCGCTGCCCTGCGTATGCCAGAACACGCCGCCCTTACCATCGGTAACAGTAGCTTTTTTCGTGGACTCAATCGCTTTCTTAACTGCAAAATACTGATGATAGCCTGCAAGTATCTTGATTTCTTTCGTGCCGTCATCTGAAAAGCAGATAAAGTTCTTGATAATATCAAGAAGGCGTTCTTTTTGAAAGATACCCTCAAAAAACGTGTCAAATTGAGCATACTGTGTGTTTTCGTAGTTTCCGTCCGTTGTTTTCCACTCCATAAATCTATCCTCTCCGGAGGTGATTGTTCCGGCTTTAGACGTAAGCTGGTCAGACATAACGAGGATAGCGTTGTAGATAAACAAAGAGGGAATATCGTACATATAGTTGCGGAGCTGTAAATACGCTTCGGAAGCGTCAGTTTCCTCACGGGAGGGAGATTTCAGTTCAAACACAGCAACTGGAAGACCGTTCAGAAAAATAATAACGTCGGGGCGCTTTTCAGCATTCTCAACGATAGTCCATTGATTTGCAATGATAAAGGAGTTGTTAGCTGTGTTCTCATAGTCCGCAAGATAAACGATAGTAGAGCGCTCCTCACCCTTTTCTGTATAGCGAACAGGAACGCCGTTCTGGAGATAGTCCATAAATACAGCGTTCTTCTGGACTAGCTCGCCGTTCTCAAAATTGCGGAGCTTATGCAATGCGTCTTGTATAGCATCATAAGGCGCTTTCGGATTAAGTCGGCGCAGACTTTCTTCCAAAACATCATCATAAAGCGGAGATGAAAAGTTTCGGTCTATGTCCGGACCGTATACATAGTCATAGCTCATATTGCTTTGGAATAGGTCTATGATTGCGTTTTCATAGTTGGCTTCTACATACGACGTTGACATTTTATGCCTCGCTTTCGGTTTTAGCTATATATTCACTAATTGTTTTTTCTACAATAGCGCTTATCTGCATTGCTTTTGATTTAGCTTCCTCTTTATTTTGAGTTTTATTAAAGAAATATCCTGTAATACTCATTCGTATTTTGCTCAAAATTGGAGGACGCTTGTACCAATCTACAGAAAAATGATTAGCTATAATGCCTTTAATTTTATCTATATCTTCATAGCTTACAACAGAATCTAAAATGTGCGGCAATTCATTAATGATGTAATTATTTATATTACTATCGTCAAGAGAAGCTTTCTCTTGATTTGTAATGTCGATACATTCTTCTTCATATTTGGAGAAATCAGCAACAGATTGAGCATGGCTTTGGTTGATATGTCGTATGTGATTTAATTGGTGTTCTAGTTCTGGGAATAAAGTAGCTTCATTTATATTATACATGTCCAGCTCTTTGAGAATTGAGTCTTTGTTTTCACCATTTATGTAAAAATAGTCTTTAGAAAACTCTTTTCTTAGATCAGATTTTGACTTTGATATAGTCGATTCTCCTATATTAGTGCTTTTATTGATTGTAAAAAGACTTGATAATAAGAATACCCCACTTTGTTTTCCTAATCTAACATTTGAATATGTTGGTATCACCATATAATTGCTTTGTATAATTGTGACAAACTCTCGGAAATGCTCTGCTTCAAGCCATCGTGCTCTTTTGTCATCATCAATTATGCCATCGTGTTTTAGTCTTTCTAAGACTTCTATAACCGAGTTGTTTTTGGATAAGTCATAGCTTGCTAAAGCGGATACTATGCGAACTTCAATATCGCTTGTTCTTGAAGGATAATATTTGTCTGTATAATAGATGACACCGTATGGCTCTTGGCTTATAATATTACCATCAATATCATAATCTTCGTTTCCGTGTTTTTTACATGCAAAATATAGAGCAACTAAAGGATTTGTAGTTAAATCCAATAATCTGGTGCACATCCCATAATGTTGATATTTAGCCATTATGTCAAACATATTATCAAAATCTTTGAATTCCATAGGTATTCTCTGCAAGGGAATTTGCATAAGATTGTGTTCGATACTAAGCATATCATTTCTAAATATGCTAGGTTCTATATCCCAAAATTCAACTTCTTGACCACGGAAATATAAATCTACTGAATTGTTATCAATTTTTTCTCTCAGGGTCTGAATTTCTTTAATAAAAGAACCTACAGAGTCAATTTCAGTTAATTCAGTTGTATCGAATTCTTTGTAGCTCATTAAAAGTCACTCCTTAATTTGTTGATCAAAGCAGCAAGGGAACTGCACTTCTCCCTACGGTTTTGAGCAGTTTTTTGTACATGAAACTGTAATTTAGAGCAGCAAGCGCTGGCTCTTTTTAAGTCTTGGTTTGTTGATTTTGAGCCGTTTGGCGGGAATATGCCAAGTCATTGGGAAAAATCCACATTAGGCGAAGTTGCTGATATGAGTGCTGGTGGCGATAAGCCAAAGACTATTTCAGCATCAAGAACTGAAAAGAACACCGTTCCCATTTTCTCTAATGGACTTACTGACGAGGGTTTATATGGATTTACTGATAAAGCCAGAATTACTGAAGAAAGTGTTACCGTTTCTGCAAGAGGAACAATAGGATATGTTTGCTTAAGGCAAGAGCCGTTTGTTCCCATTGTGAGGTTAGTAACACTTGTTCCGCACAATAATGTAGTATCTTCAAAATATCTCTACTTGTGGTTGAAAAATCTTCATATAACAGGAACGGGAACGACTCAGCAACAATTAACCGTACCTGATTTCAAAAAGACAGAAATTCTTATCCCTGACCTTGAAACCGTGCAACGATTTACCGAAATTGTCAATCCTATGTATTTGCTACTATCTTCCAACAAAGAGGAGAATACTAAGCTATCTGCTCTCCGTGACACCCTTTTACCCAAGCTGATGACTGGCGAAATAGACGTATCCAAATTAGAATTGTGATTAGCAGCACCAACAAGTATAAATTACAGTTTATGCGTTCATTTTCACCAATTTTTTTATCAAGAACAGAAAGAATAGAAACAATCTTTTGCTGAACGGCTTTGTTTGGTATTGCAATGTTTATCCTGTTTAGTGTTTCAGTCCTTAAACTTGGAATAGTAGTTCCCTCATTAAGTTTTAAGAAATCAACAGTTAACAAGTAATAATAAAGATATTTTGGTATTACTAACTCTTCATTAATTATAGTATAAAAAAGTGTATCTACCGTCCAAAAAGGATAATCAACAAATCGTATTTTATCAATAGTGCCTTTTCTGCCTATTAGGACAGATGGTTTGTCATAAAGCGGTTCGGTAGCATAGCCCATTAGACCGCCTGTGCCATAAATAGGAATACTACCTTTTTCAGACAATACCTTTTGTTGATTTTTACCATATTTTATTGTTGCCAGTTCTGATAAGGCTTTGAATGTAAATTCCATATTATCTTCCTATCCTATATATTTCCTATGAGCAAGTTTTACATTGCTCTGTTTAACCATTGCGTATTGCAAAGTAGTATCAATTTTCTGATGACCGAGCAGCTTCTGCAGCTGTTCAATCGGCATACCCTTGTCTATTGCCATTGTTGCCATTGTTCGGCGGAATTTGTGAGGGTGGACTTTCTGTATGTTCAGCAGCTTTCCCATTTCCCGCAAGCGTGTTTCAATGCCGCCGATAGAAATCCGTTCGTAGGGAGCTTTCAGCGACACAAACAGCGCTTTGTTGCTGTCTGTTCGGCTGTTAAGGTAGTTCTGAAGATGTATCTTCGTCCTTGCGTCAAAATATACCATACGTTCCTTGCTGCCTTTACCGAAAACAACGCATTCACGCTCCTCAAAATTTATATCGCTGCGGTTGAGCAACACAAGCTCTCCGACACGCATACCCGTTGAGGCAAGCATATCTATTAGCGCCAAATCACGCAGATTATCGCAACTGTCACGCATTTGTTCAAGGGCTTCATCGGTATAGGTTTCTTTTATAATGGTAGCCGATTTGACCTTGTGTATCCTGCGGACGGGACTTTTAAGTATGCAATCCTCGTCCTCCAACCACGAAAAGAAACTCGACAATATGCGGCGAATGTTATCTATCGTTACCTTGCTGGAGTTGTTTTGGTTTTGATAGTCGGTCAGGTATTGCCGCAAATCATCGGTGACGATATGCGAAACATTTTTACCAACGGTTGACAGCATAGTGTCAATGGTCTTACGATAGTAACGGAGCGTGTTGTCCGAACAGCCCTCAATCCGCTTTGCCGAAAGGAAAGAGGACAACAAGGACTGATTAGATATATCGCTGTTATCTTCTGCATTTTCGCTTTTGATAACCTCATAGCTTGATAAGGTTTCCTGCAAAACCTTGCTAAGCTGTTTTAGCTGTGCATTATCAAGGAACGGAAGCATTCCTTGAATAATATCGTCCGTTAGTTCGTTCTTCATAATCATTCTCCTTATTCAGAGATAGACTACAAAGGGGCGGCAATCCCTTGTATTAACTCCTACCGCCCGTAGGAGAAATGGTTATTTTCACGCGAAAACTGTAATTTAGCGGCTTAAATCTCCACCTCGGATACGTCTATTTCGCCGTTCATTAGTTTAGGAAGTAGCGTATCTCTTATCTTCTGCAAGCGACATATTTCCTCAAAATTTGTGCGAATTGCAGCATCAATTGGTGCTACAAGGCTTTCAAAATGGTCTAACGATGATTTGTCTGGCAGAGCAACAGATATTGCATTCAATGCGTCTTTGTTTATTGAGCCGAACACAGTGCCTTCTCCGTTGTAAACATCAAGTTGATTACGAACGGCAAACATTGTATATAAAACAAATGATTGATGATTGTCAATGGAATGAATAGCACCAAGACCTCTGCCGATACAGCAAGGCTCTGTTGCAATATTTAGGTCACCAACAGGCGCACGAACACTTAATAATACATCAAATTCTTGCGCTATTCGTTTCGGTTCAGTCGTATATAATCTTCTTGTTGGAAAACGTGACCCGAATTCAGCACGACCCTGATAAAATACTGTTCCAACACCATTTTCATTATATGTATCACCTTTAGGTGATTGTCCCATTGTGACTTCGGCTATATCAGATAGCTTGCCTATTCTCCATTCACTTGAATGGTTATCAATAAACATATTTTGATAAAGAGTCTTTGCTTGCTGCTCTAAATTACAGTTTATAGCGTTATTAAGTGCTATTTTGTCGTCAAGCCCTTTAAGAATACCTGCAATTTTTTTCTGTTCATCCAACGGTGGAACAGATATTTCAAGAGCCTGTAAAACATCTGTTTGAACTCTCTGCCGTCCCGAAGAACCGACCATTGATTTTATGGCAGGTTCTCTAACTATTGAGCTGATTATTAGATAGTATAAGAAATCCTCATCAGAAACATTTTCTTTTGCACGGAACACAATATATTCTGTTGAGCCAAATCCCACTTCATTTTTATCAAGGATATTTACTTTTGCTGTTTTACCGTTTTCAAGGCAAGGGGTAATTCTTGCCATGATGGTATCACCATTTTTGAATTTTGTGCCGCCTGAAAATGCCTCTGTTTCATAAGCGGGAATATCACGACAGAATGGTTGCAATTTGTCCATAGAAATTTTCTTTGCTAATGTCCCTTTAGACAGGCTTTCTTTGGGATTAAATTCAGCAAAATCTCCAAGTTTGGTTATTCTCCAATTAAAGTTCATACCCTATCGCCCCCAGCTTTCTGCGGATTTCATCTTCAAGTTCATGTGACTTTGCGAACATCTCGGATAGCTCGGAAGTGAGCCTTGCCATTTTCTCATCGAAAGGCTCTCCATCGTCTTCCTGCTCCTCGATTCCGACATAACGACCGGGAGTGAGTATATAATCCTGCTTTGCAATATCCTCTGTTGTCGCAACGGCGCAGAACCCCTTTACATCTTCAAGCGTTCCGTTCTGGAAACTTTCAAAAGTATCAGCTAGTTTCTGAATATCCTCGTCGGTCAAATCTCTATGCTTGCGGTCAACCATATAGCCCATATTGCGAGCATCTATGAACAAAGTTTTGCCTTTCTGCTGTTTGTTCTTTGAGATAAACCAAAGTGTAACAGGTATAGTAACGCTGTAAAATAGCTGTGTAGGCATAGCAACAATGCCCTCAACTAAATCAGCTTCAATTATGCGTTTGCGTATTTCTCCCTCACCGCTTGATTGTGTAGAGAGCGCACCATTAGCAAGCACCAGACCAATTTTGCCGTTCGGCGCAAGGTGATGTATCATGTGCTGTATCCAAGCATAGTTAGCATTTCCGGCAGGGGGAACGCCGTACTTCCACCGAACATCGTCAATCAGCTTGTCCTGTCCCCAATTTGAAAGGTTGAACGGGGGATTAGCCATTATGAAATCAGCTTTTAACGACTTGTGTAAATCATTGAAGAATGTATCAGCGTGATACGGACCGAAATCCGCGTCAATGCCACGGATAGCCATGTTCATCTTTGCCATTTTCCATGTATCAGCGTTGGACTCCTGCCCGTATATTGAAACATCGCCACGGTTTCCGCTATGCGCCTTTACAAACTTTACAGATTGTACAAACATACCGCCCGAACCGCAGCAAGGGTCGTAAACTCGGCAGTTCTCAAACGGCTTTAGTATGGATACGATAGTTTTTACGATACTTGACGGAGTATAGAATTCGCCGCCCTTTACGCCTTCGTGTGCAGCGAATTGAGCGATACAGTATTCATAGGTGCGACCAAGCAGGTCTTTGTTATCGTCTGTATCGTCCATATTCATATTGTTGGTGAAAATATCAACAACATCACCTAACACACGCTTGTCCAAATCGGGGTTTGCATAATTCTTCGGAAGAACATTTTTGAGCGATTTATTCTCAGCTTCAATAGCTCTCATAGCGTCATCGATTACCGAGCCGATTTCGGGGGTATGAGCCGCCGCAGAGATTGTACTCCAACGAGCCTGTTCGGGAACATAGAATATGTTATCCATCAGGTAAGCGTCTTTGTCGTCCTCAAAGCCGTCACCCTCAGCGACAAGCTCATTGTATTTACGCTCAAAGGCACTTGAAATGTATCGCAGGAAAATAAGACCTACGATAACCTTTCTGTATTCGGCGGCAGGGATATGTCCCCAAAGTACGCAAGCAGCGTCCCAAATCTGTTTTTCAAAACCGATATTTGCATTGTTCTTGTCGCTCATTATGAAACCTCCCAAAAAGCTCATTTTCAATTTGTGTAAAAACACACACTATCGCATTTGGACATATTCGCCTAAATTATACCATAAATTAGCCAAAAAATCAAGTTATTTTCACAAAAAGTGAGCTGTAATCGTCAAAAAAATCGTTTTAAGAGCAGTTTTACTTTATGTTTATTCCACATAAGTAAATAAAAGCCGAGAATTCCCAACCTCTTTATACCCTGCGTCCTCATAAATCTTCCACTCGTCCCTGTCAATAGCGGAAGCCGGATATGTGTCGCCCTCGTTCCTTGTCCTCATTACATAGTTGAGCTGTTCCTCGCTCAATATGAGATGAGGCTTGCCGTCATCTACATAATCACCGCTCATCATCTTGTTTATTCGCTCAATGGTTTCCTTGTGGGCTAATTCGGCTAAGCCCTCTTTGATACGGGTATAGGCGTCTTTTTCGTAAGGTAAGGCACGGGGATAGTACACCACCATATCAGGATAGACATTGACTGTGTAGAGCAGTAAGTTCGGGAGCTGTTTTACCATTGCGGTCATAAACTCGCTGTCACGATACGGAGCGTCAAAGATAAAGTCATAAATATAGAACAGGCTTGAACACATATCAAGTTCAATTTCATCAGATAAAGGTGCACCTTGTTCGG
This sequence comes from uncultured Oscillospiraceae bacterium, assembly GCA_900556525.1. GTDB lineage: Bacteria > Bacillota > Clostridia > Oscillospirales > Ruminococcaceae > Ruminiclostridium_E. Next base: position 12,830 of record USOZ01000001.1, read on the forward strand.
TAAGAGCTTTCATAGCATAGCCCAAGAGATAAGAATGATCGTCGCACATCTGAACAGGTGATAGTCCTTTGCGCAGCATTGCTCCGACAGAGATTATGTTTCCGATAAGTGTGGCAATGTGAACGCCGCCGCTTTTTTCACCGTCAAGAATTTGTTCGGCTTCGCTTTCCTCAACATCTGCCGGAATACCGAAAATATCCAGCTTAACCATCGGGCAGTAACGGTATTCATCATCACCGTAGCTGTCGTCTAAAGTAAAAGCTATTCGTCTTTTATCTGTTATCTCTGCATAGAAGTCACAAAACTGATTTATCATTGACCTATCCCCATTCAAAAAGTTGTTCACATAGTATTATATCAGAAATAATACTTTTTTCAAGGCAATCGTCAAAAACAAAAGCCGCCTCAGAGCGTAAAGCTCCGAAGCGGCATATTAATTTCTTAGTTTATTCTTCATCTGAATTTTGTTTGCTTCCTTGACTTTGTATGGTAATGCGAACGGTATCTGCAAAAACAAGAAGAAGTTTCTCAGCCTGTTTCTGAACATCAGCGGGCAGAACCGATATTATCGAATTAAGTTTTGCATTTTCTTTGTAAGGCGTTGTACCATATATCAAGTAATCGGTTGGTACACAGAGGGCAGAAGCAATCCGTCCTAAAATCTGGACTTTCATACTCTTACGCCCGGCCTCAATTTCCCATATAAAATCAGCAGATATATCAGCAAGTTCGGCTAACTTTTCACGCGTGTAACCTCGTTCTTCACGAACTTGCCGTATCCGTCTGCCGATTGCTTCATTCGACAAATCCATAGCAACAATCCCCTTATCATCATCTTCTTTAGTATATCAATTTTGTATATTTTTGAAAACCGACAACAGACATATAACTATTATATCAATTGCCATAATTTATTATTGACTTTTGCAGGAGAAAGATTTATAATGAATATGAACACAGAGCCTAAAAACTGCATTGTTCAGATTAACAAGGAAGTTTTTATCCATATAAAAATCATTAGGCATAAAATAAACCGCCCGATGCTGTGACAGCTTCAAGGCGGCTTTTGAATTTATGTTCGGTGTGAAATACCTTATCAGGTACGCTTCTCTCCGTTTTTGGTGAGCTCCTGCTCCCTCTGCGCTCTGATGAGGTTATCAATGTAGTTCCCCTCAACGATTTTCTCGTAAGCAGCAATAAGGTCGGACACACGTTTCAGCTTTAGCTGTTCCTCGGAGATTTCGTCCTTGATTGACGAGATATAGTTAGGTAAAAGTTTCAGACGTTTCTCCAAACTTGATATATCGCCCTCGGTGCGTACTCCGTACTTGTCGGCGATTTCCTGCGCCGCCGCAAGTTTAATCTGCGTCATAGCGTCAGGCTTTGAGGTGTTTGCCACAGCTGAAAAGAGATAATGTAACTGCGCTATGTCGGATTTGAGGGTAGGTATCTCCTCGGTAAGGCTCTTGACCTTTTCAGTTTTCTCGTCAATGCTCCGCTTTAATTCGTCTGCCTTATGATAGATTTGCTCCCGTGAGCTGAAACCAAACTCCCCGATAGTAGCAAGCTGTTCGGAGAGATAGTTGATGTTAGCGTCGTTCTGAAAAGCATAGATGAGCTTGCCGCTGTCCTTTCTCGGCATAAGTCGGAACTGCTTTATCTCGATTGTCATATCCATAATGGCAACGTGGAATTTCTTTTCAACCGTGTTAGCGGTCTTGAACTTTGCACGGACAGCGTTGGTGAACATATCCCTGTCGGCAATACGCTGTTCAAGGTTTTTCGGCAGGTAGGCTTCACCGAGAGTTTTCAGACGGACAAAGCGTTCAGCAAACTGCGGTTTAACCGCAACGTGCTTCCCACGTTTGATTTCATAACTGCGCTCCTGCAGCTTCGCAAGCAAATCCTCAAAACTCTCGCACGAGTACACCAACCTGTCAATCTCCAGCTTGATTTTCTCACGGACGCCCTCGGACTTAATTGGTCGGTAAGAAGCCGCTATTACCGAAGCGGTTTTCTGCGCATAGTCGGGAATGTGGAGAGTTGGTCCTTCCTCGACAAACGGTATGCCAGACTTGGTTAATTCAGCCGCCACGAATTGTAACTTGTCCTCGGAGTAGATTTCAAAGGGAACAAACTCTGCACCCAGCTTGCGGGAGAGTGTGAAAATCTCTTTGTCACGCTTCTGTATCTCGGAGCGCATAACATCGTTCTGATTTTTGATAAGCTCGATTTCGCTCTCCGTCAGGTCCGCAGGATTTTTCTTTTTCAGCTCGTTTATGTGAGCGTTGACCTTTTTAATCTCGGCTACCTGTGCAGCGTGATGTTTGTACTCGTCAACGGTTAAGTGTTCACGGTGAATGTTCTTAACATCACGGCTCAGTTTGTGAGCGTGGAGAATATCAACCATAACGCCACGCTCCTGTTCTTCCCAAGCCGCCCACTCGTTCTGCAATCTGTTCGCCGAGGTGAAACCCTGCTCTTTGAGCGCGCCTTTCATAGAAACCTTGACGGACAGACCTCGCTCTACCTTATGGGTTATCGGGATAAAGTCAATATGTAGGTGCGGGGTAGCTTCATCAAGGTGCATAACCGCATTGAACACCTTGAGGTTAGGATTACGTTTCTCAAACCCACGCATATAATCGTCAAGCATAAGTTTGGCTTCCTCCCATTTGCCCGACCCTTGACCGCAGCTTTCCATATCGCCGAACTGAACTACAATCTCATAGTAAGGCTTACCCTTTGAGGATTTTTTCAGATGTTCGTAGTAGTCGGGTATTCTGCGGCTGGATTGAGTTTGCCGAGCGTTGTATTCGGCGAGAGCCTGCCCGAAAAGCTCGTCGTACTTTTCTCTGATGTCCGTTCGGCAGTAGGTAATGTTGTCCTGCACCCGTTCGCCGTCCACATTCTTGGCAATGAAAACTCGGTTGTTGTGTTCGATTACCCCCTCGTCTATCCGAAAGGAAATAGAGAGCGTTTTCCCATTTATCTCACGCATAGTTCAGTACCTCCTTCATTCGCCGCCGCACTTTATCTCTGCGGTGGGACTATTTTTTGATGTTTGATTTTGAGCTATTTTTCCTGCCTCAATCAATAAAGCTATACTCAATAGCCATATTGTTACGCACAGCTCCACAATAAGGCATTGAGTTAGGGGAAAATCCCCTAAGACCCCTTTCGCTTTACCAAACGGTCAGCGACTTAATCTCCGAAACTCCAAAATGGACTTGCGGGGCTTCGGGGAGATAAAATCTCCGACCTCACAAATTTATCTCCTCTATCGGCGTACTTTATGAGAGGGCGGCGGTGGTTTAACATTGCTCGGATCGGTGGGTAAATTTTGAGCCGATTGAGATTTATCTATCAGCTCACGGGTGTGTAAGGTCTTTTGGAGCAGCTCGTTAAAGTCCTTAACTCCGCTGTCAGCCAAAACCCTGTTGCACGGTATGAGATTGTTCTCGGAGATAAACCGTGCGCCTGCTTCATCATTATCTACACAGGCATAGAGGGCTAAGTCACGCTTCACAAGAGAATTAAGAGTACTCGGTTTAAGACCAGCCATTGATACAAGCAGGCAGTTTCTCAATTTGTTCGGACCTGCGAGCTGTCGGAACGAGAGCAAGTCTATTGCGCTTTCAAAGATGTAAGCCTTATTGGGCTTGCCGATTTTGACAGAGAATACACTGTCTGCTGTTCCTGCGGCTACTCCCTTAAACCTTTGATATGTGCTTGTTCCTTGCAGTTCTGCGCCGACTGTTTTGCCATCGTCGTCTTTGTGAAGAAACACAGCATTGCCTTTTTTATCTTGATAGAGCAAGCCGCTGTGTGCAAGTTCGCTCACAAGATTGCCGTCTATCTTCCTTGACTGACAAAGGTACGCAAACACCTTGCGCATATTCTCTGCTCGTTCGGGCAAGGTCAGACCTTTCTTTACCTGCGGTGCTTCTCCTTTCTGCCGAAAAATCCTTTGCGGTAATTTTTCGCCCGACAGAGCTTCAACTGCTGATTTGAAATCCATTCCGATTATGTCCGTCAGGCAGTTAATCGCATTTTTGCCGCCGTGCTTGTCAGCTTGTGAGAAGCAGTACCACTCGTTGGTTTCGGTGTTTACATATAAACCGCCGTAGCCCTTAACGTGCAGCTCGTTCCTCGAAAGCTCGGTTTCAAATCCATTCTGGGTAAAAAAATCAGCAAGGCTCGCTTGCCTTGCTTGCTCTATCTGTTCGGTTTTTGGGAACACCATCGTTACCTCCTTCATTTGAAAATACACGGATTTAATCCGTTTCAATAAAATCAACAATTACAAAAGGAGAAGTTCAATGAAAAGTATTAAGTCAATTGTCAGCGTTCTGCTGACGCTCTGTATGGTTTTCTCTATGTCTTTGGCAGTGTCCGCAGACACATCAAAAGTCAAGGTCACACTTGATAACTTGCCTAAGTATTCTGATAGTGCTTATGTTGAGCTGTATAACAACAAGCCGCAGTTCACCAAATCAGAAAAGAGAAACAAGAAAGCATTTGAGAATTACAGCGAACTTGACGACCTCGGACGGTGCGGCATAGCTTTCGCTAACATCTGCACCGAACTTATGCCCACAGAGGATCGAGGTGCAATCGGAATGGTTAAGCCGTCCGGTTGGCAGACCGTCAAGTATAACGGTTTGGTTGACGGCAACTATTTGTATAACCGCTGTCATCTCATTGGGTTTCAGCTTGCGAGCGAAAACGCAAACGAGAAAAATCTCATCACGGGAACACGTTATCTGAATATTGAGGGTATGCTTCCATTTGAGAACAAGGTTGCTGACTATATTAAGACCAACAAGAAAAACCACGTTCTTTATCGTGTAACTCCTGTGTTTGACGGAGATAATCTTGTCGCTTCAGGTGTTCAGATTGAAGCCTACTCTGTCGAGGATAAAGGCAAGGGCGTATCATTCAATGTGTACTGCTATAATGTTCAGCCGGGCGTAATCATCGACTATTCCAGCGGAAAGAGCAGGCTTGCCGATAGCAGCGCTATCAATATATGCCTTAACTATAAGAAGTACGCTCTCAATGTTGGCAAAACGCTGAAGCTGAAAGCCACTGTTGAGCCGGAAGATACAAAGGCAAAAATCACTTGGTACTCCAGTAATCAAAAGGTTGCAAAGGTCAGCAGTAAAGGCGTTGTTACTGCTCTTAAAGCGGGAACAGCTACTATTACGGCAAAGACCGACAATGGATTGAAAGCTACCTGTAAGATAACCGTAAAGAACAATTCGGTTCAGATTACTGCTCCAAGCAGTGGAAAAACCAATTATGTCCTTAATACCAACACTCACAAGTTTCACAAACCGTCCTGCTCAAGCGTAGGAGATATGTCAGCGAAAAACAGGCAGGATGTGACTTGGACGAGAGATGAAGTTATAAGTCACGGTTATGTGCCTTGTAAGCGATGCAATCCGTAAGTGTAATGATGTGATAGAAAAATAGCCCCGCTGAACATCTCAGCGGGGCGTATATGTTATTAGTGTCTGCCGATGTGCTTGGGCGGCACAGGTTGATTATTGTCGGGAGAAGTGTTAGTCTGTTCAGGAGCGGTGCGAGTTTCAGGATTCTGCACCTCGTCCTCACTCTCGTTCATTATTACTTCTTCTGCCTGTCCGACCTCAAGCTCACGGTTAAGCTGTTCGAGCCGTGCGGACTTTTGAGCAAGTTCCTCTGCGTGTTCAAAGGGCTTGCCTTTGGCGGCGACGGCTTCGTTCAAGTCGGTCTGCATACGGGACAGCTTTTCTGTCATATCCGCCAGCTTGCGGTCAAGTCCCTTGCTGAACAGATTTTCAAGTCGGGTAACGTTTCCTATATCTCCCGTAATATCCATATCGGTCGTGTAAGTCAGCTCCCTATGCAAAGAAATGCCTGTTCCGACCGTAAACCCATTATGGATTTTTTCGATAGCCAGCTCAAAGCCGCAGAAAGAGCCGATAGGCTTGCGCAAGCTCGGACTGTTCGCTTCTGACATAAACTTGATAGCGGCTTTTTGGACAGCTTCGCCTGCGGGCTTGCGTTCGATGTAAGTTTTGCCGCCGATTTCTGCACGAAAATCATCTTCGCCCAGCTTATGTGCCACCGCAAATTCAATGTCACGCTTGGCAGCGTCAATGCTCACGGTGTAGTTGTGTATCCACTTTTGGCAGTTAGCAATCGTATCGTCAAGTCGGTACTGCGCATTGTAGTGTTCGCTTTCAAGCAAGCGCAGACGAGCCACGTCGCCGTCAAGCTCGATTTTCTCCTTGATACGCTCGTCGCCTGTGGCAAGAGCCTGCATTTCAGAGTAGTTCAGAACAGCCTCGTCAACGTCTTCGCAACTTCTTGCAGTAGCATTGCCACTCATAAGCTGGGAAATGAAACGCTGCTTTGTCACGATTATGTTCATGAGATATGCGTCGAATGTGTTTTCGGTGACGTAATTGTACACGCCTACCTCGTCGAAAGTGTTGCCCTGACGGATTATACGACCGTTTCGCTGCTCGATGTCCGAGGGTTTCCAGGGTATATCAAGATTATGCAGCGCCGCCAGTTTTGTCTGAATATTTGCGCCCGTTCCCATTTTGCTTGTACTTGCGAGAACGATACGCTTCGTACCCGAACGGAGCTGTGCGTACATTTCATTACGCTGTTTCTGCGTTTCAGCGTCGCCTGCGGTGCAGATTTCGTTTTCGGGGATACCACGGCGAACAAGTTCTTCCTTGATATAATCATAAACGGAGAAACGTCCGTCGCCGGAATTGACGGCTACATCACAGAATATAGCCTGCACACCTTTCTGCTCGGCGGTCTGCTGATAGATTTCCATAACCTTATCAACGCAGAGATTAACCTTGCTGTCGGGGTAGTTTTCAGAGTTCGGCACGATACACCGTGCGTCCAGACCGAGCAGTCTTGCTTCATTTGTGATTTTGAGCATATTGTCGGCGGAGGGGTCAACAGCTCCGCTGTGAATTGCTTCGGAACGCTCGGCAAGAACCTGCATATACGCTGTCTGCACCTCGTTTGGCTTTGCAACAATGGTCTGCGGCTTGCCGCCCTCCATTTCGGGAACAGGGAGATTGAGCATATCCTGCGTCCGTATGTCCGCAAACTCCTTGTACATCTGCATAAGTTCGGGAACATTGTTGAATTTGGCAAATCGCTTTTTGGTGCGGTAGCCGTTGCCCGCAGGCTTCAGCTCTGCCTTTGAAACGACCTCGCCGAAATTACTTGCCCAATCGTCAAACGTCTGTAATCCGGCGTTCCGCAGCAGGGACGGACGGAGATACCTCTGCATAATGTACAGCTCCGTCATGGAGTTAGAAACAGGCGTTCCTGTGGCGAAAATTATGTTTTTCTCGCCGTAATTCTCGTTAAGATACTGCGTTTTCATGAGGATATCCTCGCTCTTTTGAGCGGGAGTAGTCTGAACGCCCGAAACCCTGTTCATCTTCGATACCACAAGACCGTTTTTGTAGTTGTGAGCTTCATCAACGACAAGGCTGTCAAATCCAAGCTGCTCAAAAGTCAAGGAGGTGTCCTTTGCTTTTCCGCTGCCCTCGATGAGTTTCTGCAAGCGTGTTTCAAGCCGCTTTTTCTCGCGTTCAAGGTCTTTTATGGAACTGCGGTTATTTGCCCTTGTACGATAATCTCCGTTTAGCTCGTCAATGCCGTTCTGCATGGCGTCGATTTCATGCTGAATGAAATTTTTGCGGTACTCCATAGACATAGGGATTTTCTCGAACTGTTCGTAGGACATAATAACTGCGTCATAGTCGCCGGTGCAGCACCGACCGATAAACTTCTGCCTATGGTCTTTGTCGAAATCCTTTTCGCTTGCTGTCAGGATTTTTGCCTGCGGATATAGCCGCAGCCACTCGTTCGCCATTTGCCCCACAAGGTGCTTTGGAACGACAACGCAAGCCTTGTTTATTAGACCGAGCCGCTTTTTCTCCATAGTCGCCGCCACCATTTCAAAGGATTTACCAGCGCCGACGCAGTGGGCAAGAAGAGTATTGCCACCGAATTTTGCTCTCATAACAGCGTCGAGCTGATGAGGTTTAAGGCTGATTGACGGGGACATTCCCGGAAAGGTCTGATGAGAACCGTCAAACTTTCTGTCGACTATGCAGTTGAACAGATTGTTATACCGCTCAACGTACTTTTCACGACGGGCAGGGTCATTCCACAGCCAAGTTCTAAAGGCTTCTTTCATCTGCCGAGCCTTTTCCTGCGCTAAGTCTGTTTCTTTTTTGTTGATTTCGTAATGCTCTCTGCCGTCTATATCCGTAATCTTGTCACGGACAACAATATCACGGTTGTTAAGCAGATTTTCAAAAATTGCCTTTGAGGGCATTCGGCTTGTACCGTAAATCTGCGTGGCGGCGGCGGACATATCCCAATTCTTGTTTTCGATTTTGTACTCGCCGGTAACAGTACGGCGCATAGGCTCGTAAAATCTTGACTTTGCGTAATCCTCAAAGAAATGCTGATAGTCCTCAACATCTACCCATGACACACCGATACGCGCGGTAATATCTCCGGCTTCCAGCTTTTTCGGGAGGACTTCCGTCAGAGCCGTTACGTTGCGCTGAAAATCGGGATAGTCCTTTGCGTAAAGCTCGGCGGCGCGCAGCTTTTCACGAACATTGCCGGAGAGATATTCGGAAGTTTCCTCCCAGCCGACAAAAGGGTCGTTCTCGTCAGATTTCAGCGGATTAAGATATATCAGATTGTCCGATTTCAGAACTTCTACAATATCCTGCGGTTCCTGCCCACAGAGCTGTGCCATATACGGTATATCCATTTTGCCCACTGTATCAATGGAAACCTGCATAGCCTCCTGCGGAGTATCCACATGGGTGATTTCGGCGGTGTACTTGACGGTACGTTTAGTGAAGAAATCCGACTTTTCAATGGTCTTTTTCTCCTCGTCAACGATTTCAAGGGCGCAGAGCGAGTTGTAGTCATCGTCCTTATCGAAAACCTGTCCGTTTGCGCTGTCATTGACATAGCCGTACTGCTTTACAAAGCCGTCGTACTGCCTGTTGAGCCTGCTCTGAAGCACAGCAAGCTGTTCATCGGAGCAGTTGTTCTCCTGCGCCGAGAGAATTTCACGGAAAGTCGTTCGCAGCTCATTCAGAGCTTTTATGCGGTCGAGCCTTTTTCCTGTTTCCGTCACCTCGGTCATTATGTTGTTCTCACGGAAATACATCTTTCCGTCAACCTCGGCAAAGGTGAAATTCCTCACATCTGCCGTTGCAGGGATAATTCCCGCCTGCTTGTCACGCTGTTCGTTATGCTTGCGCAGAGCGTTATTCAGCTTCAAATTGCCGACAGCACGTTCAAGCTGTTCGGAGAGGTCTGCTCCCTCAATCGGTACGCAAGCCGTTTCAGAAGCGTTTCCGTACAGCGAAAACTCCATACCTTGCTTCATTGTACCGAGTACCATTTCGGGGTGGTCAAGGAAATAGCTGTTTACAGGTACTCCCTCGTCGTTCTTGCCGACATAGCACCAGTCGGGCATTTCCACCGCCATTTTTTCACGCTTTTGGAAGAACAGAATATCAGCTGTAACCTCCGTGCCTGCGTTAGCCTTAAATGCGTTGTTTGGCAGACGGATAGCGCCGATTAAGTCACCTCTGCGGGCAAGGTGTTCACGCACACGGGGATTTTCCTTGTCAAGCGTTCCCTTTGTGGTAATGAGTGCTGCTACACCGCCCGGAGCAAGTTTATCAAGCGTTTTCGCAAGAAAGTAATCGTGGATAAAGAAATTCTCACGATTATAACGCTTGTCCGAAACGCCGTATGAGCCGAAAGGTACATTTCCCACGGCGGCATCAAAGAAATTGTCTGAAAACTCAGTTTTCTCAAAGCCTGTTATCTGAATGTCCGCACTCTGATAGAGCTGTCGGGCAATCCTGCCGGATATGCTGTCAAGCTCTACACCGTGCAAGTGGCTGTTCCGCCGCATTTCTTCGGGCATTGTACCAAAAAAATTTCCTACGCCCATTGCCGGCTCCAAGATGTTGCCGCCGTCAAAGCCGAGGTTTTCCAAGCCCTTGTATATCGCATTGATTACGGTTGGCGAGGTGTAATGAGCGTTTAGAGTAGAACCTTTTGCGGCGGTATATTCTTCATCGGTAAGCAGCTCACGAAGCTGTTTGTATTCACTTGCCCAAGAGCTGTTATTCTCATCGAACGCCTGTGCCAGACCGCCCCAGCCGACATATTGAGCAAGTACAACCTGTTCATCGGGAGCAGCAAGGCGGTTTTCGCTCTCAATAGCTTTCAGCGTTTTGATAGCGGCGATATTTGTAGCGAATTTCGTCTTTGCACCGCCTGTGCCTAAGTTCTCGTCCGTAATTGTAAAATCGTGCTTTTCAATGGGAGTTTTCACAGGTTCGGGGCGAGCAGTAAGGTCGATAACTGTATCTTTCAGCTTTGGAGCTATTTCCGGCTGTTCGTCAGTTTTATCAGAAACCTGTTCATCACGGCGGTCTGATAAGCCGTACTGTTCAAGAATTGCTATACTTCGCTGATATTGAGGGGTATCAATATCATAACACGACACCTCGTTCTGCGCATTTCTGATACGGCTGTCAATATCTTTCTGCGTGATATAGGTCTGGTTATCAATAAGTTCAGATACACGGACGGCTACTTTCTGCCAGCTCCAAGTCACCGAGGTCTTTTCACCGTTATCGAGCTTTATATCAAGCTGAATACCCTTGCTGTCGTGTGAAGCCATATCAATCCTGCCCTCACAGGTGTGACCGCCTACTCCGTATTCTTTGGAGAGAAATTTTGCAAACTCCTTTGTATCGTCAGGGTGTTCACGATGAAACTGTTCAACACGGAATTTTCCGTCCTGAAAGCCTGTTCCGTGGTGAGTAAGCTCATACTTTAACGCTTCCTCAATATCCACGCCGCCGATTATAGTCTTTTCGAGAACCTTGTCATCTTCCATAGGTTCGCCAAACAGATTAAGCTGAACTGTTTCGGGCATTTCGGCTGTTTCATTGCCAAAAGGAGAGCCGCCGGAATGAACATCGGAGCTGTTTTTTTCCTGCGGTTCTGTTTCTCCTGCTGACTGAATTTCTGTTTCTTCGGTGGGTGTGTATTTCTCCACGATTTCGCTTACCACCACAGTAAGGTCACTGAATTCAAGGTTTCCGAGGGTAGAAAGCATATCGTCAGGATCCTCAAATCGGTGTTCATCGGCAATATTATCGCCGTACATTGTCACCATCTTGTTATCTACAAGGTCGGCGTATACGGTTATTTCTACGTCGGTATCTTCGTGAGTGGTATAGGCAAGCGGTATTCTCGACAGGTCAGAAAAATCAGCTTCCTCGCCAAACTCCCTTTGAGTATATTCGTTTATCCTGCTTTTTGCTTCAGTCAGCACATATTCTCTGTCAAGTTCTTCGTGGCGGTCAAATTCTTTCCTTGCGGCAGTTATAAGGGCTTCTCCGAGAGTTTCCCAAGAGTGCGTGACCTCAAAGTCGCCTTTGGTTCGGAAAGTCATTCCGCTGACGGTCTTTTCCGATGAAATATCAATTCTCCCAATACCGTCAGACGGTGGGTATTCATAAAATGTGATATGGTCAGTAAGACCGTAGATTTTCTTTGCCAGCTCCGCACGAATATCCTCGCCGCTATTGTATCGGGCTGTCAGGCTCTCAAACTCGTCTGCGTGAAGTCCTGCCCCCATAGTCCACGCGGTTATACCGTTGTATTTCGGGGCATTGTCGTAATTAAAGAGCTTTTCACCTAAATCGTCCATTTCATCACTCGCAAGCTGGTTTTCTGCCAATAGGGAAATATTATCCGTAAGCGTTCTTCTTGCTTTGCGTTCTTCAAGTGAGAGCGTGAAATCGGGTACTTTGGTAAATCCGAAGCTGTCCACATAGTAGGCGGCGGTTGTACCGTTACTCTTAACGCAGATTATATCACTTACCGAGAGCGAATGTCCTCGGAAATCTTCGGGGTGATCGACATTAAAGCGTTTATAAATATCGTCGAGCGTTTCGCCCTCTTTTAATCTGCCGCGATAAACCCTGTCGTAATTTTCACGGTCAATATACAGACCGTTTTTCTTCAATCTGTCAGCAGACTCAAACCGATAGTCACGCAGCTTCTCGCCGTCCTTTAGCTGAAAAATACCATACCTCGGCTCAACAAGCGCAGAGAGCTTTGCGCTTACATCATCATAACGAGAATAAAAGCTCTCGCTGTCGGAAAGAAACTCCCGTGCAATGTCCGTGAAATTCGGCTCGGTAACATCAACAAACTCGGTTTTGGAAACCTGTTCGAGGTAGTCAAGCGGCTCATTTTTTACGATTGCTTCAAAGAGTTGGTCGTAGCTGAAAGTGTGGTACACCAGCTGACCACCTGCGGAACTGTCGGGATTGAAGTAAGCCCAAGTAACGCTCTCATTTTCCGCATTTACATAAAATTTATCAACGCCATCAAGCAAATCTGTTGAAAAATTCTTCCGCATTTCGTCTGTTCTGTCACTAACGGCAGAAGCAATCATATCCTCTAAATCCTTGTCGGGGACGTCTGCAAGCAAAATCTTATCTTCGTAGCAATATGCAAAGACTTTGCCGTAAACGGTTTCCGCAAGCTCGCTGTTCTTGTCCATTTCGGAAAGCACAAGCGGATAGAGCGCAGAATTTTCCCGCTCAGAGCGGAGATAGTTCCGTGTTTTCTCCTCAACTATGCGGAAATCCTCTGCCTGACTGTCGGTATGTTCAGCTTTCTCCGCTGACAGCGCACTGTACCCTCTAATTTTATAGCCGTTTTGCTTAATGAGCTGTTCCATTTCGGCGGCAGTGGACTTATCAGAGAGCCAAGCACCATCAACAAATTCATTTCCTTTGCGGTAGTCGCCTCGCAGAATGAATTTGCCTAAGTCCTCATCAAACGACACTCTCATATTTGTGGCTCTGCCGGAATTGGCGTTTGCAATCGTCTGTTCAGGCTCGTCCTCAAAGAGAATTTCACGGTGCTGTTCCAAAGCGGAGAGCAGCTCCGATTTATCCGCAGAAACAGAAACAGCGGGGGAATTATCCTCCGCTGTCTGTTCTGTATTTTCGGTGCTTGTGCTTTGGGTGCTATATGTAGCACCGTTTACTCCCGATACTGATGAACTATATCCTCTATCACCGCTCTGTCGAGTATCATTCCGAGAGTGTTCTCCCATTTCCGTATTTCCACGAATATTGTCGGACGTGGATTTTTCTGTGCGTACTGCTTCTTCAGCATCGTCCGATATTCCCTCGCTTCCTTGTCTATCTGCCGAGGTATCAGCTCCCATTTCAGGCGACCTTTCAGGGACGGAATTACTTCGGGGTGATTTTCCGTCATATACTTCCGCCATTCCTCGCCCCACCGACCTATCGGCTCGTTCATCAGCTCCTGTTCCTCGTCCGTCAGACCCAGCTCCAGCTGTTCCAAATACACGAACGTTGCCGGGTCGAGTTTGTATGTCCTGCCGTTCTCCTCCTTGATTTCGGGATAGAATTTCTTGTCGTCCTCGCACCATATCTGTCTGATTTCTGCCATTGTCAATCCTCCTTTGCAGCGTAATATCGTTAATGGATTTCTCCAATGATAACAGTACCGCTTTGCCCGAAAGCTGTACGAACTCACAGAGCTTTTCTTTTTCTGCCTTGCTGTGAAGCATATCGAGTGCGGATAAATCCACGCTCCCGCTGTACTTGAATGAACCGCCCATCTCGCACCGAGCCGCAATGAAATACTGCGTCATAGAGATAAAAGACTTTTCAAAAGCAGCTCTGTCGTTCGGGGGAATATTAAGCGTTCCCACAACACTTCCGAGATTTTCATGAGCCTTTGCCGAACCGAGGTAATTCACGCAGCCCGAAAACGAACTGAAACTTTTACCCTCTCTCTCAAATGTTTCGGCGATAACAGCATTTGCTGTATCTTTATCTAGTGTCCACTGATACGGTGTTTTTGAGCCTGCCGTCTGTGCTATATCGAAATAGTGCTTTAAGCTGCCGTTATCGAGGACGGCTATTGAATTTGCTCCGCGCTGAACAAATCTGCTGAATTTCTTCCAAGTGTCGAAATCTGCGACCATTGTGGCTTTGGGATTTGTTCCGTATATCATCATAGCCTGTTCAGAGGGGAGCTTGAAGAACTTTCCCGCAAACTTTAGGTACTGTTCAAAGGCTGTTTTATCTCCGAAAAGCTGTTCGGTTACGGCTTCATAGCTTTCACGCACCCTGTCAATTCGTGCCATTCAGATTATCCTCCTTTAACTGTATTTTATCACATTAAAGCGTAAAAGTCAAGAGCTTTTTTGCTGTTGCGATAACTTTTGCACAAAAATATCCCCCGACCGCTTAAAATCGGGGGATACAGATGTTTTCTTCAATTAGTGGAAACCATGCTTCGGCGGCTTGTTTTCGGCTTTGGGCTGTTCGGGATTAAGTGTTGCCTTGAGTGCTTTGTTTATGCTGTCAAGTTTGGGCTTGTCCGCAGCGTTTACCGATATTGTTGTGCCGCTGTTAGAACTGATACGCGCCTGATATGTAATTCCCATCTTGTCAAGCTCATTCATCAGCTTTTCAGCATAACCGTTGTTCTGTCGGGGAAGTGATGCGATTTGGCTCTTGTTGCCGAGTTCCGCATATTTAACGCCGCGGTACTGTACCTGCTCAAGCGATTTAAACTTGTCGAGAACGGCTTCGCTCAGCTTATCGTGCATTGCGGTAGTAATAGGATTTGCAATATCGACATACTTGCCGTTCTGGTTCTGGTAAGACGGCATAGCCGCAAATTCGGGTTTTCCTGCCGCCTTGACAACTTTAACGTCCTTGATAACAAAGCATTCGTCAATGGAAACCTGTCCCGCAGCCACAACGCTCTTGCCGCCGCTTATGGGGCGGAGAGATACGCCAATCTGTGAGGTGACAGGCTTTGACTTGTCCGCTGCAAGTTCGTTTCGCATTGTCCTCTCGCCGGAAGCCGCCAGCTTGCTGTAATCTGTCAGAACCGCAGAGCTTAACTGCTGATATGCCTTGTCGGTGATAGGGTGGGCGACATCCATAAACTCACCGCCGACCTTTTTGCTTGGCATTGCGACAAAAAGTCCCTTTTCGCTCTGCATAACCTTGATACCGTTCACGGCTATCTCGCCATTGATTACCACATTAGCGAGAGCCTTGACATTGTTATTTCCGTTGAGCTGCGTCATACTCGACACTTCAAATGTCGTGTTGTGTTCTGCCATAGTAAAACCTCCTGTTAAAATCAGTCGCAGAGCGAGTATTCGTCTGAATTATCAAGCCAAATCTGAATTGTGTTTTCCTCAATGAATTTAATGCTGACGATTTTGGCATTACAGAACTTTCCCGACAGATATTCCTCTGTATCAAGCACACTTGGGATAAATGCAAAAATCGTTGTGGTTATGGTTTGAATATTGTCACATTCGGGTGAATAAATGTTATCATCAACGCATACGGCAATAGTTACAGCACTGTTCACGTCGATTGTATTCACAAATTCTGCCAAGTCATATATTTGCCTTTCTGCCCGTATAGCCGATAGCACAACTTTTATCGGTCAGAAAGGATAGTCGTCCGGCGGGTCATTGAACTTTTGCTGTTCATTTCTGTAAGAGGACCTATCATAACCATTCTGACGGTTTGAATATGTACGGTTGTTCCCATTTGTTCTGCCGCTGTTTCTGTTATATCCGGTTTCCTTTTTTGGCTCTCCTGTGAAGCATACACGGTCAACCGCAACCTCGTACCAAGCAGCCTGCTTTCCGTTTCTGTCCTCATACTGCTGCGTCTGCATCTCGCCGTCAATCATAATCATACTGCCCTTGCCGAAATACTTGCAAATAAACTCCGCAGTACCTCTCCAAGCAATTACATTGAAGAAATCGACCTTGTTTTCTTCGTCTTTGCTGTGAAATCTGCGGTTCACGGCAATTTTGAACCTTGCATAAGTAATGCCGTTCTGCGTGGTTTTCATTTCGGGAGCAGCACAAAGTCTGCCCATAAGAGTGATTTTGTTATACATTATGTAGCTCCTTTCGTTATACAGAAGGCATTCTGCATTCGCCCTCGGCTTCGGGAATATCAATGTCGGCAAACTCATCATCGGGGATAAACATATCCTCAACATAAACCTCATCGCCGACGATACTGCTGATAGCCTCCAGCTTCATACGCAGACGGAGATTGTCAATCTCCAGACCTCTTGCGTGTTCGATAACCTCGTCACGCTCACGCTCTGCCGCATGGAGCTTTTCAATAAGCCATTCTGTGTTGCTGCTCTTTCTGTTTTCTGCTGTCATAGTCTTTTCCTCCTGTTAAAATGTGATTTTTGACGGATAAGGATAACCGCCGTTTTTATTTTCAGAACGCTCCCACTTATCAAAGCCGCTTCCCGCAGCGTTTAATACCGAAAGCACTCCGTCAACCGTTAGTCCGCTGTCTGCCGGAACGGAAAGCACCATTCTCCTGCTTACCGAGCGCACCTTGTCGCCGCCGATAAGGGGATAGTTGTTTGCGCTGTCAACAAGGCAATAGACAATTCTATGTGCCTTGTATTTACCGTCAGCTCCTGCAATACCGCCGTTGTTCTCGCCGTTAAGGTAAATATTCGCCGCATAGCAGCTCTTGATATAAGCGGAATTTGTATCTGCGGTAGCCGTGCCGACTATGCCGCCGCTGTTGGTTGCTTTTGAGGTGAGTGTGCGTACTCCGCAGCCTATAATTGAGCCGCCCGACATATAGAATTTATCGCCGTCATCAAATATCTCCGTTCCGTAAGCCGTGCCGGAAATACCGCCTGCCGATGAGATTTTACCGCTTGCGGCAATACCGACTGCAAGAGAACCGTTTACCATACAAGCGTTTCCAACGATACCGCCGACATTATCGCCGCCCTCAATGGAAACCTCGCTTGCGTAACAGTAGGAGATAACACCGCCGTTGCCGACCAAGCCGCCGATATTCTTTGCGCCATCTCCGTAAATCTTGCTGTTTTTCACGGTGCAATTCGTAATCTTGCTGTTGCCCGTTCCGAAACTATCGTTTTCCTCGGCAGACTTAAACGAATAGGAGATAACTCTGTTTACAAGAACTCCGACATTATCGTAATCGCCCGACTTGATTTTCGCACCGTCAATCACGACATTCTTGATTGTTGCACCCGCAATATCTCCGAACAAACCGCCCTTGCCGGAAAGATTTCTTACAGTAAATCCCTGTCCGTCATACACGAAGAAATCATAGGACTTGTTTTCGTATCCGCGGGAGATTTTCTTTGTGTCAATGGGAATACGCTTTACATCTGACGGGAACTTAATATCCGCTGTCTGAATGAAATATCCGCTTGCTTTTTCTTCTGAAAGCCGAATGAGTTGGTCGTAACAGCTGATGATAAAAGGATTTTCCTTTGTGCCGTTTCCGCCGCCGTATTCGTTCAGCACTCGGTAAAGCGTGGCGTCCTTTGTGAACTTGCATTCCGTACCGCCGAAATACTTGATTGTGCCAAATTCGCCCGTCTTTTTCTTGTCGGAAAAACCATAGGTACAGCCGAAAACGCTGTTGAACATATCGTTCTTATCATCAACCACAGGCAGCTTCAGCACAGCCGCACCTGTCATATCGCAGGGGACTTTGTATGTTTCCGCTTTCTTATTCAGATAGCTTCGGTCAATGGTAATCGTGATGTACTTCGCCGTCTGCCACTTTGCGTAAACATCGCAGTCCTCGCTTAAATACAGGCTTTCAAGACGGACGGGGGAGTTATCCAAATACCACCCCTCAACAGAATAACCGTCCTTGAATACACCGAAACTGTCAAGCATATCCACGGTTGATTCGATTTCCTTTTCCACGACCTGGACATTATCGTCAAAGTGGAGCGTTATTTTCGCAGTTGGCTTTTTCTCGCTCCACACGGCATAAAGCGTAAGGTTTTCCGAGGGCATTTTCAGAGATTTAAGTGCCGTTTTAGCACCCTCTGTTTTCGCCCAGCCGTTCAGATACAGACCGTCCTTATACACAGAAATATCCGTAGGCAAAGGAACATCTGCGCCGTACTTTACCGCAGCTTTGGAGAGCTGTCCTGTGCCGCCGTTGGAATTGTAGGTAACATAGAATGTGTCAGGCTCCCAAACGGCGAACAGAGTTACATTTTCATAGGGCATTTTATAGTTGTAAAGCGGATATGCAATCTCGGTGTTATCCGAGAAGCCTATGAGCTTGTAGCCATTTTTTGAAACGGTTTTCGCCGCTTCTTCGGCAGACGGAAGAACGACATACTGTCCTGCCTTTTCGGAAATACTGTCGAGTGTTCCTGTGCCGCCGTTCAGATTAAATGAAATGGTGTATATACCGCTCTCACCACTTGACGAAGATGAGCCGCCGCTGTATCCGCTGTCGGTGTAGCCGTCCTCATTCGCTTCATCGTCAGGCTCGCTTGTGGTATCTGTAGGCTCGTCAACATATTCTGCGCTTTCAGAACTGCTTGTAGTAACAGGCGGCTCGCTTTCTGCCGCAGAGCTTTCGGCTGTTTCGGGAGTATCGGTGCTTTCCATTTCCGTTGAGGTAGTTTCAACCGTTTCGGTACTACCCGTTGTTTCGGAAACATCACTCTTATTACCGCCGGATAAGGACGAGAAAAACAGCAGAGCAATAAGTGCTATCGCCGCACCGCCGATTATAAGGAACATCTTAATATCCTTTTTGCCGCCGCCCTTTTTCGGAGAGAAGCCCGTGGAAATCGAAAACGAATTGCTGTCCATTTCCTCAGCCTTGCCCTCGGACATAAGCTGTTCAAACTGCTGTTCGGTAATGCTTTCACAAACCTCGGCGGTCTTGAACTGCGTGTATTTTCCGTCAACCATACAAGTCTGCGTTTCCTTGACAAACTGCTTGAAATCGGCGGTCTGCGTGAGCATTTTATCCTCAAAGGGAACGCCTTTCTCGTCTGCGTTCTGTTCGGGAACAATAAACAGCGTTTTGGAAGCGTCGTCAAAACTTGATATTTCGACCTTAAAGAAAAACATTATTTTCCACCTTTCTTTTTCAAAATGGTATTGACAAAGTAAGATTTTTGATGTACAATATAAGTACGAGGTAAATATGATGTTATTAAAGGAGATGATTTTTGTGGCAACGACAAGCGTTACTATGCGTGTGGACTGTGATGATAAGGCAAAAGCGGAGCAGATTTTCAGCGCACTTGGTCTGAATATGTCAACAGCGTTCAATATGTTCATCAAGCAGACTATTCGGTGTGACGGAATTCCCTTTGAGGTAACTCTGCACAACAAATCCGATGATGACTATTTTTACAGCCCCGCAAACTTGGCTCACCTCAATCGTTCCATTGCCCAGCTTAATTCGGGTAAAACCTCTAAACACGAGCTTATCGAGGTAGAGGACGATGATTAAGATTTGGACAGACGAAGCGTGGGAAGATTACCTTTATTGGCAGGGCGAGGACAAGAAAACTCTCAAACGCATAAACCTGCTCATTAAAGACATTGAACGAAACCCTTTTGACGGAATAGGAAAAGCCGAGCCGTTAAAGTACAATCTGCGTGGCTATTGGAGCCGCCGCATTGACGATGTAAACAGGCTTGTATATAAGGTTGAGGACGACCAGCTTTATATTATTTCCTGCCGTTACCATTACGAATAAGCGCAAAGCTCCGCTTCAATCGCAAGCGGGGCTTATTTCTTCTTGTTTTCAAACTCCATAGCAAAACCCACCTTTGAATTTCCGTTCTTGTCCTTTCTGTCTGTGAAAGAAACAACAGCGTCGTAAGTCTTTCCGGTTCGTTCCGACTTAAAACCGCTTATCTTTGCTTTCCCGCAGAGCAGAAGTTTCTTCATAATAGCCTCGGTGATCGTTTTGCCTTTGGAGGTAAAGAAGAAATCGTCCTCGAAGATACGAAAAAAGCAGCTCTTAGGCGAGTTTTCGCAGTAGAAAATCGTTTTGCTGTCTTTAACGAACTTATAGACATTACCGCCGCACCTCGGACACTTACCGATAGGCTCACGGGGCGGGGCAAGAGAAATATGCTCCCTGCTGTTCTCAGCGGTGATAATCGTCTTGACTTTGCTGACTATCGCCGATACGACTTCATCAGCGGATATTGTGCCATTTTCTATCGCACTTAACTGTAATTCCATTGCAGCGGTCATTTCAATGGACTTAATTTCGTCAGGAAGAAGCGATATTACCTTTCTCCCCTTATCAGTAGAAAGAAGCTGTTTGCCTTTGCGTTCGATATATCCCACTTTGATTATGCGCTCAATAATCGCCGCCCTTGTCGCAGGAGTACCAAGTCCTCGCTCCGAAACATACTCCGACAGCTCCTTGTCCTCAATTCGCCTGTCGATATTTTCCATTGATTTAAGGAGCGTACTCTCGGTGAAACGCTTCGGCGGCTGTGTTTCGCACTCCGAAATGGTGAGATTTTTCGCTTCAAAGCTGAAGCCCTCGGAGAAATTCAGCGGCGCAGCATTTTCTTCGTCATTGTCGGTGTAAAACCGCTTCCAACCGAGGACTCTCGGAGTTTTTGTCCTGCACTTGAAACGTTCTCCGCTAATCTCAAAGACATAATCCGTTTCGATGTATTCGTACTGCGGCGAGAGTGCCGCAAGAAAACGGGTAATAACCATATCCAAAACAGCCTTTTCGTTCGCCGAAAGCTCTGCACCTGCCGCATTTGCGATATATTCGGTGGGAATGATAGCGTGGTGGTCGGATACCTTGCTGTTATTGATAATGCGGCTGTCGATATTAAGCCCTGCCGCAAGCACATCGTCAGCCGCTTCGTTCATCACACGGACCATACTCACACGTTCTTCAAGAATAGAAGCCATATCCTCCGTCAGATAGCTGCTGTCCGTTCGGGGATAGGTGAGCAGCTTCTTCTCATAGAGCGACTGCATAACGGCAAGCGTTGTAGCCGCAGAAAATCCGAGTTTGTCGTTCGCTTCAACCTGCAATGAGGTGAGCGAGAAAAGCAGAGGGCGATTTTCTTTTTTCTGCTTTGCATTGACGAAAACTACTTTACAAGGCGAGTTTTCACACTTTGCCTTTACGCTCTCTGATTCGGCACGGGTAGGAAAGCTGTCCTGTTCGTCTGAAAACCATTCCGCACCGTTATCAAGTTTCAGCTTGAAATACGGCTTTTTTGTGAAATGCTCGATTTCGCTGTCACGCTGAACTATCATATTGACTACTGCGGTCTGAACTCTGCCGACGGAGCATAACGCTCCGAAATGCTTGGTGTAGAGCCTTGTCATATTCATACCCCAAATCCAATCTATCTTGGCGCGGGTAATTCCTGCGGCATACATATTGTCTTTGGCGGCGGCAGGAAGAAGATGATTGAAGCCGTTCCTTATGCTTTCTGCCGTTAGTGAGGAAATCCACAAACGCTTGAAAGGCTTTTTACAGCCGACATAGTTGTATATGTAGCGGAATATGCACTCGCCCTCACGCCCGGCGTCGGTGGCGCAGATGATTTCGTCAACCTCGGTGCTGTTCATCAGCTTATCGAGCCGAGAGAGTACGTCCTTGGCATTGTCAATAGGCACAAATTCAAACTCAGGAACAATCGGCAAATCCGATAAGTTCCACTTTCCGTATCTGCTGTCGTACTCCTGCGGCTCTTTCAGGCGGACTAAATGTCCTCGCGCAGATGTGACAAGATAACCATTCCCACGCATTATGCCGTCCACATTCTCGTCTGCGCCGATTACGGCGGCAATATCACGGGCAACAGACGGCTTTTCAGCTATCACTAACTTCATCAATATCCTCCTTGTCTGATGTGCCGTTGTTTTCAGCATAGTATTTTTCGGTGCTATATGTAGCACTTTCGACTTCTGGCGGGGTCGGAGAGGCAGCGGTCTTGTCGAACAGCCCCGCTTCAATAGCCGCCGTTATCTCTGAAATATCAATTCCTTTTTTGCGTAGTGTATCGGAAAGAATACGCCCCTCAAGCATTTCAGCACTCTCATTGAGGTCGGCAAGTTCTGCGGTCAGCTGCTGAATTTTAATTCGAGCGTCTGAAATTGTTTTGTTGTGCTTTAAAATCTCATTCTGCTTTTCGGCTGACTGCTTTTTCAGACTGTTCAGCCTTTGTAAAAAACTTGGCATACTATGACCTCCTTTGTTTTCGCTTTTCACGGAATTTATGAATACCGTAGGCGGTAACAACCGCAAGCAAAACTCCCACGTCAATCAAGCTGATACGGAATTGCGGCAGCTCATTTTCGATGGGAACATTATCTGCGGTTTCGCCCTCACTTGTTTCAATGCTCTCGGATATTTCCGTCTGCGGATTATCCACAGGTCTGTCAAAGAAATTCGCCTTTATCGTAAACACAAGAAGCGTTATCACAGCGGCAGCCACAATACAAATGCAGATACGCTGTTTCACACTTTTTCCAGTGATGTAGGCATACAGTTTTTTAATTATTACCACCCTCCCAATAGTCAATCATACCCTGTATAATTGCTTTCGACGCTTCATAGCGAGTTTTCTCGTTATCGGTGAAATTGTAGATTTCGGGATATTCCTTGTTGTAGTAGTCTTTCACGGTGTAAAGTTTGACCGTGAGTTTGGTGTGGTTCTTCGGGCAGTACGGGTGTCCGCCGCAGTAATGGTGTACTTTTCCGTCCTCGTCAGTATATGAGGAACACTTACAGCCCGGTTTTGTTTTGCGCTTGCAGCTCTGACCCGGACAGTATTCCGGGGAAGTTTCCACCGCTGTCTTGATTACAAAGGTATCGCCCCAGCGGGAGGAGTTTTCGTTGACCGTTTTCATAAACTCCTCAAAATCTTCTTTTTTGAAATCAAAGTCATATATCATATCATCTGTCACACCGTCTGCCTGTTGTTTTTCTCTTGTCATCAGGACAAACAGCAGGGACATATAATCGGCATAGTCTTCTGTTCCAAAACTGTCGATAAGAGGATTTATCGTGCTGTCTGCACCAGAAGCGGGATAACGCAGAATATTGTTATCCTTGTCGATATACTGAATTATCTTCCTCGGTGCAGTGGTATCGCTGTCGCAAAATGAAGTGACCTGTGTTTTCAGAGCTTCCTTTGCCTGTGTTTCCATAACTTCTTTTGCCTGTTCCACAAATTTCTTATATCCCTCGTATATTTCCTCAGGAGTTTGCGAGGAATTATCATCCACAAGCCACGCACCGCCGCCTGCGACCGAACCGCTTGCACCGCCGAGGAATGATCCGAACATCAAAGCAATAATGAGGATAATCAGAATAGCTCCGATGATGATTAAGCTCCATGGCATTGTTTCAGCAATAAGCCCGGCTATCTTTGTAACAGCGCTTGTGATAGCCTTTGCAGCGGCTTGTGCAGCTTTTTGAGCAGCCTGCGCCGCCATCTTTGCGGCATTGGCAGCCGCCTTAGTGCCTTTGCGAACCGTCTGTTTCGCCAAATAATTGACCTGTGATTTCAGCTTGTTCCTATAAATTCGCTTTCGCAGGGTTCGCTTCAATTCTGCCGTAGTTGGCTTATGCAGTTTTTTGTAAACACGCTTTGTAAGCTGTGTGCTCTTTTTAACTGTTTTAACACCTGTTTCAACAGCAGTTTTCGCACCTTGCTTTGCATAATCGTAGGTTTTAAGACCGAGCTTTGCGGCTTCTGTTCCTGTTTCGTTTTTATCGCTCTTGGAGTAAAACTCCTGTTTGAGCATTTCAACAGGCTTTTTTGCTATACGGTAAACCTTTTTCGTACCCGAAACACCCATAGGAACGAGCTTTTTCAGTCTGCCGCCGCCCGAACTAACAGAACCGCCGCCCATAGCCATTTGCATAAGCTCGGCTTGGCTCTTGTTTATCTTGAAACTGCGCTTCTGAAGCCGTTTTAATTTCAGCTTTTTGAGCTTCGCAGGGACTTGGCTGTAAATCACCCTCGCTCTGCGTTTGGTTATTGTTCCGCTGTTTACAACTCCGTTATTCAGGACCTTGTATTTCTTTCGGGGAGCAAGTTTCAGCCGTTTGTTCTTTAAGCGTTGTTTCCAATGAGCCGCCGCAGAAGCGGAACATTTCGGTTTTCCTGTTCGGAAAGCCTTGCCCTTTGTGGCAAGCGGCTTGCGCTCGCTTGTTACTTTTTTGGAAATATTAACAGCTTTAGGCACTTCGTCAGGCTTGCCGCCCTTGACAGAAAGCTGTTTTTCACCGACCATTATGCCTTTGGAAGTATCAGCGGATTTTGCCAGCTCGTCAGGATTTGCTCCCTTGGCAGAATGAGGAATATGTTCTGCCAAACCGATTTTAGAAATTTCAGCAGATTTCGGAACTTCGTGAGAAGCGTTGATTTTATTCTTTGCGAAATGCTTTCGCTTCTGCGCCGCCGCAGACGGCTTGCCATGCGGCTGTTCTTCCGCAGTGTTTTCTACACCGCCAATGGAACGGATTTGCTGTTTTTCAAGCCTGCCGCCGCTTTTCTTGGAAAGCTCGGTTTTTTGAGCAATTCCGTGAGAAATGACAGCTTTATCGTTTACGGAATGGGCGTTTATTCCATTCTTCTCAATGATAACTTTCAAGGTGTTCACCCCTTTTCTGTCCATTGAATAGCCATAGCCTTCGCCACTCCCATAAAGGTTTTGGAACGCTGTTTAGCTCGTTCAGCTTGATTTTTGCCGCTTACTTTCATCGCCCAGCACACTCCCTTGACCTTTCCGCTTTTGGTAACATACTTTCTGTATGGAGCAGGACGGGGCAGTGCGGCTGTTGGTTTTAGCTTTGGTAAGCCTTTGAGCCAAAGGCAGGTCCGCTTTGTAACATAGTTTTCTGTGTCCTCGGTGCTTGCCGCAAAAAAATACGGCTCGATTATCTGCGTAGGCTTTTTATAGTGCTTCGACATATAGCCTACAGGATTTTCAATAGCAATTTTCTCACAATCTGCGTTCGCAAATTTGAGAAAGAAAGCGGCGGCGCTCTCACGCAGCTTTTCACGCTTGGCAATTTTCTCCGGAGTATTGCATTTCGGCGAAAAATGCCGTGTGCCGGCTATCGTAAGATATGTGCAGGGCGGAAATGCTATAATCATATCCCACTTTCCGCAGAGAGTATGTGTTTTGCCGTCCATAGTTGAAAAAGAACAATCGCCGTTCAGCAGAGGAAGAACATCGCCATGTATGTGCCATTCGGGAAATCCGCCCGAACAGGGAACGAGGTCACAGCTGTATGCACTGTGACCTCGTTTCCGCAATTCTATTGTGACCCTTTGGCTTTCTTCACAAGCTACCAATATTCTCATACTATTCTCCGAATTTTGTCGTCATCAGCTTGTAGAGCTTGGTATCTGTCGGGAAATCATCCTTAAACGGCAGAGAGCCGTTAAGACCGCAGTAAATCAAGCCCGAACCTGCGGGTGCGCCTGTGACGAATTTCATCATAGCGTCAGGGATTTTGAGTATTCGGGCAAGCTGTTCACGGTCTGAAGCGGCTTGGTTTAACATCAGAATAAACTCCGAGTTGGAGAGCATAGAACGAGCCGTGTCGGATTTCAGCAAGTCCTCAACATTCTGCGTAATACCCGTCGGAATACCGCCCCATTTTCTCGCACGTTTATAAAGTTCAAACAAGAAGTTTGCGCTTTCTTCATTTCTGAAAAGAAGATAAATCTCGTCTATGTAAATGCGGGTGCGTATGCCTCGCTCACGATTGCGAACGATTTTGTCCCACAGGTTTTCAAGTACGACCATCATACCCAGCGGCTTTAACTGTTTGCCTAAATCCTTGATGTCATAGACCACAACTCTGTTATTCACATCAACGTTTGACGGATAGGCAAACGTTTTCATCGAACCGTTTACATACAGCTCCAGCGACATATACAGCGGCTTTGCTTCCTCCGACTGTTGCTTGCAGAGAATATCGTAGTAGTCCTTGAGCGTGGGCATTTCCGTGGTGTGACCGAGCAGAAACTCTCTGTAAACTTCGTGCAGGCAGTTGTCGATGATGGTTTTCTGTTCGGGGGAAATTCCGCTCTTTCCCATAATCGTTTCAAAGAACGAGAGGAAAAAGTCATACTTTGACGAAACCACATCTTCACCCTTGTTATATTCCTCAATCGAGATTTCAAGCGGGTTAAGGTGTGTATTGCTGCTTTCGGAGATATACAGCAGCTCACCGCCAAGAGCTTTTACAAGATTTGTGTATTCTCGTTCGGGGTCAACGATGATTATATCGTCATTTGTAGCAAGAAAAACATTGAGAATTTCACGCTTTGCGGAGAATGACTTACCGCTTCCCGGACAGCCGAGAATAAAGCCGTTCGCATTGATAAGGCTTGCACGGTTGAAGATAATCAGATTGTTTGTGGTCTGATTTAAGCCGTAGTACACGCCGCCCTCCTGCGAAAGCTCCTTTGAATTAAAGGGCATAAACACACAGGCACTCTCGGTGGTGAGCGTTCGGCGCACCTTTAATCGGCAATTTCCGAGGGGCAAGCAGCTTGCAAGAGCGTCCTCCTGCTGAAAGTTAGCTCTGGAGGTAGTGCAGACCTTTTTGCGGAAAACCGCTTCGACCTTTTCGGTATTGTTGTCGAGTTCATCAAAGCTCGTTCCCGTAATCATTACCACGAGATTGAGCAGGAACATCTTCTGATTTTTGCTTTGCAAATCATTCAGCAGTTCCTCGCCTTCCTCAAGCGACTGCTTCAAATCATCGGAGATAACATCGGTGAACACGCCGTTCTGTGCGGCTTTGCGCTCTTTCTGCATTTTGTTGGAACGCATAGCCGTTAACTGCCGCTTTACTACCTTTATAGCTTCGCTCGGCTCAACAGGGGCGATATTCACGGTCGTAACTATCGGCAGAGAGGTTTCGCACAGTTCTTTCAGCAAATCGTCCACAAGCGAACTTGGAAGATGTTTCAGATAGACCATTCGGGCGAACTTGTCGTTATACAGAAAATAGTCTTTCTTGAACTCAAAGTAATCGGGACAGCAAAGGCTCTTTTCTGCGCCGCGCATAAACTGCGATGTGTTTATAGGGCGGATTTCTTGGTTGACGCCACGGAATATATCTGCAATAATGCGGATACGCTCGTTGGCTTTCAGTTTCTCAATATTTGAGCCGATTTTCTGGAAACAAGTCCTCATAGCCAGCTCGTGAGCCGCTATTTTCTGCTGTGCTATCTCCAAATTCGCCGCTGTAACGGTAATTGTGATGTACTTTTTCGTGGTAATGCCGTTCTGACCCTGCTGCATTTTGTCAAGAAGCATATCGTTGTACTCCTGCCGATACTCGTCAAACCCATCGCCTGCGGGCTTCAGGAGTATCTTGTGAGCGAACTCGTTCTGATTGATGACATTGTTGTGCAACGTAATCTGAATATCGTCGCTTGTATCAAAGCTGTTGAGCAAATCCCCATAGGCGAGGAATATTCGCTCCTGTTCCGCACCGTCCGCAGCATCGTATGTGACATCCGTAAAAGAATAGGTAACGGAGTAGTGGTTGGAGCTTACCTCAAAAATGTACTTGCCGCAGACGTGTTCGTAGGGGATTGTATCCTGTACCGTTCGGGCAACTTTACGGATTTCATTCTTTACTTTTGGTTTTTTAGGCTTCTTCTGCTTTGATGTGCGTACCTTGTCAATGTCTTTTGCGGTATTTGCCGCAGAGGGCTTTTTCGATGATGAGAATAAGCTACTCATTGACGCGCTCCTTTCGTTTGTTTTTCTTTGTGCTTGCAGTAATTGCTGCAAGCTGATGGGCAATCTCGCTCTCGATTATTTCTTCACGGCACTTCCAGAATACAGGGAGTTCCTCATACTTGCGTTTCTGCGGTTCACGCCATTTTTGCCGATACAGAATACCGAGGAATTTTTCAAACGGCATACCGTCATACTTAAAAAAGCCAAAGGCGAAAACTGGGACAGCGACAAAAATGATTATCCACCCCACCAAATCCTCGCCGATTAAGTCTTTTCCGAATATGAAAAGCGGAACGCATATCGCAAGAGCCACGACCGCCGAAACCAACTGCCTTACCGTCAGACCGAACAGAAATTTCTCCTTATAGTCCGTGATTTCTTTTGGTATCTTAATTTCAATCAACGCTCACACCTCCTACATTGCGCCGCATATCTTCTTTGACCACGCTCCCGACTGCATTACGCCCATAGCCAGAGTCAGCGTTGTAATAAGACCCATAACGCCGTTAAGCGTCAGGTTGTAGCTGCCTATGTGACCGCTTATCAGCGCATTGTTTACGGCGGTGTATGCAACAAACATAATTGCCAAGACAATAGCCTGCAAGCTGACTGCCGCATAGGATTTCAAAAAGCCCTTTCCGACATCGGAAAGACCCTCACAGGCAAAAGTTGACAGCGGCACAGGCGCTATCAGAGTGTAAACCGTAAGCTCAAAGAGCCTTGCGATAACCACCACATTTGCAAGTATCATTATGATTTTCATAATCAATCCCTGAATGGAAATCTGCAAATTCAAGAGTATCGGCTGAAAGTTCAGGAACCCGGCATCCACGTTGTTCACTATCTGTGAAGCCTGCGAAGCCGAAACGAAATACTGCGCTTTCGTCAGGTCATCTCCGGTAATGAAGCTGTACTGCGTTATAGTTCCGCTTATAGCGTTTATGAAGCTGTTGAACCCGCGATAGAGCATAGTGGTAAACAGTTCGGCGTTATCAACGCAGACCTTTGCCGCCACCAGCTTCAAAAATAACATCAAGACATTTTCCCAAGTCACCCACTGCAAGTGGAGCGATTTGGTGAAAAAGTCAATCAGGAAGAACATAACGCACAATGTGAGTGCCGTTGCTTTAATCGCTGACATAAGATTTGGCAAGGAAGCAGTTGTCGTCTGAAGCAAGCTGTCGTTTGTGAGCAGTTCTATCAGCATTGAGAACATTGAGTTTAGCTCGTTAATAATGCCCCTTATGTTGTCCATACACTGCCCATATCCCCACATAGAAAGACCTCCTTTCTGAAAAAAAGGAAAAGGCGGTACAATCAGCCGCACCGCCCAATCCAACAAAAAAAGGTGCTACATATAGCACCCGCCGCTGTGCTTGTACACTCGCTCTTTTGCGGAGCGATTATGCCGTAATGCCGAACAGGTTGAGCGAAAGCGTGAGTGCAAACACCACAAAGCCGGAAGCCAGCGTCATAAGACCTCTCGTCTTTGCTTCTGCGTCATCGTTCTTGATAGCAAGTGCGAACATTACGCCGCCGACAAAGGCAACGACAAGTCCGATACGACCAATCCACGTTGCGAAGAAGCCGACTACCTGATTAAAGGCAGCCTCGCCGTCAACAACACCGCCTTCGCCGCCCTCGGCAAAGGCATTTACGGCAGATACTGTTGCCATCGTCACCATTGTGGTAACGGTGGTGATAATCTTCCTGCACTTTCTGTGTGCGGCAGAGAAGAAACGTGCAAGCGGATTTCTCTCTGCGTTCTGCTTCTTACCCTCGGCAGCGGGGGCTGTGATAATGTTGTTTTCCATAAAGAAAACCCTCCTAAAAAATAATGTATATGTATAAACTGTTTCGCTTTGTTGGCGCAGCGTCTGCTGGGGACAGCTTCTGCCTTGCACCTTTGGGCGAGACAATTCAACATCGTGTTGAACCGCCGAATGCGGCTATATCCGTTAGAATATTTCTGCGCTGCTCATAAACGCATTGTAATCATCTTCACCAAAGACTTTAGGCTCGGATAAATCCAAAGGAATAATATCTTCTGCGTTCGGCAGGTCCTCATCAGAGAAATCCAAACGCTGATTAGTCTGATAAAACTTTTCGCTCGACAAATCCTGTTCCTGCTTTTCGTGCCTTGCGAAAGCGGCGGCAATTTCCTGCTCGTCCTCCTCGTAGAACTCATTGTCGATATGGTCGGTATCCATTTCAAACACCTCCTCGGCTGTATCATCATCGGGAATATCCACATCGGTGATAGCTTTTTCATCGTCAATCGGCTTTGAAACAGCTTTCGGTGGGATTTTCTCGGTATAGTTTGCGGTCATATCGGGAGCTTTCTCCGTGACAAGACCGTCAATCAGGTAGGCATAGTTTTTGTTGCTGTCCTCCAAAAACGGATAGTTCTTGTGCTTCTCAATGTCGAATTTGTGGCAGAAGAACGGATAAAGCGCACGGACAATCAGAACGCACTCGTTCGCTTTCATTACCTTTAGCTCATCGGGCGTCATTAACTCTCTGCCCAAAATGCTGTTGTTCTCCGAGGTGGACGGCGACTTGTGGCTTCTCGTTCGGTTTTGAGATACCACATCAATGGTTTCCTTGCCGAGCGATTTTGAGATAGCTTCAAGCGTACTCGCTTCTTGACCGCCCAAAAATAAAAGACTGTCGCAGTTACCCGTGACAATCTCCCAAGATTTATCATACATTTTTTTGAGCTGTGCCAAGTTCTGAATGATGATGTTTGCCGAAATCTCCATTGAACGCATTGTTGCGAGGAGCTTGTCAAAATCGGGAATAGTGCCGATGTTGGCAAACTCGTCAAGCAGACAGCGAACGTGAACAGGCAGGCGACCGCCGTACTTGAAATTTGCGGTGTCGTACAGTGTATCGAAAAGCTGCGTGTACATCATCGCCGCCAAGAAATTGAATGTTGCGTCCGAGGACGGAATAATAACGAACAGAGCCGTTTTCTTGTCGCCCAGTGTATCAAGATGGATATTATCCGTATGCGTCAGATCCGCTACCTCAGGCAAGTTAAATGCCGCAAAGCGCACAGCCGCAGAAATCAGAATTGACTTTGCCGTTTCCGCAGGTGCCTTTTTGAAGTCGGCATAATAGGAAACAGCCATACTCATAGGATTTTCATTTCGCAGTTCATCCATCATATCGTCAAGCGGAGAGCGGTGGTTTTCGTCCTGTTCGGATATTTCCGCTAACCTCATCATCTTCATAACGGTGCTGAAATTGCGGTCAAGGGACTTACCGCCTTGCTTTTCGTCCTTTTTCTCCAAAAGATAAAAGGCAATAGCAAGCGTAAGAGCCTTTGTGCTGTCGTCCCAGAACTGGTCGCCGCCGGACGAGCCTTCCTGCTTTGTGTTCTTCATAAGGCAGTTGACCATTTTCATCACATAGGTTTTATTAACCTCGCCGTTTTTGTCGTAGATGTAATTAAACGGATTGTAGTTATTGCTGTGCGCCATATCTATGAGGTTGAACACTCTTATTTCATAGCCTGCCTTTTGAAGCAGCTTGCCGCAGGAACGGAGCAGTTCGCCTTTCGGGTCGGTTACCACATAGCTTGTGTTTAACTGCATTATGTTCGGCTTAACATAGAAGCGTGACTTACCGGAACCGGAACCGCCGATTACCAAAACATTTAGATTTTCACGGTGCTGTCGGGTGTTAAGCGACATACGGACCTCTTGTGTCAGCAGAATGTTATTGTCCGTTTCAAAGGGGGATTTGGGCTTTTCGGCTTTGGTGTTCTTCTTGCCTTTTTTCTTTTCGGGCTTATCCGCAAGAAATTTCTCTTCCTTTTCGTTCGCCCAGCGTGCAGAGCCGTGTTCCACACCCTTGCGGTGCAAACGCTTCTTTGAGGTTGCTTTCAGCAGTGCATATATACCGAGGGCAAAAGACACCATAATCGTTATCTTTGCGCTGTATCCCGAAAAGTCCGTCAGGTGTTCCCATACGGTATCGGTGTTGGTAAGCACGGTTTCAAATTCTGCCATAAGCAAGCTGAAATCAAGCACGCCTTCATCG
Source organism: uncultured Oscillospiraceae bacterium (assembly GCA_900556525.1). Lineage (GTDB taxonomy): Bacteria > Bacillota > Clostridia > Oscillospirales > Ruminococcaceae > Ruminiclostridium_E. Next base: position 44,617 of record USOZ01000001.1, read on the forward strand.
TCAACAGATAAATCTAAAGCCGCACCAAGAGCCGCTGAAACATAGAGAACTGCAAAGACGATAATCACATAAAGCAAAATCGTCAGCAAATCAGGTTTCTTCTTTTTCAATGCTTCAACCCCTTATCAACTTTGATTTTCGGCTTATCGGGAGCAATCGGCTTCTTTTTCTTGGACACGGCATTGTTGATTTTGTTCTGAAGAACGCTCTGCTTCTTTGCCTTTGCAACCGCATTTTGAGCGTTCTCAAGCGGAATGTCGAAATTCCTTGCGATTTTTTCCTCAACGCCAACGGTTGAGAAGTTATATGTACGGGATTTGCCGCCCATAGAAATGTTAAATGCATTTTCACTTGTGCGCTCGATGTGAAGTTCCTTTGAGATACCTTGCTTATTGACGGTGCGTTCCTCAATCTTTGAACGAGTCTGGCTTTCGATTTTAACAGCCTTTGAAACCGCCTTGTCAGCTTGGTACTCCGACATTCCGAGCTTTGAAACACAGAGCTTCTTCATCTCGTCGTGGTTCATCTTCGCAGGAGTTAAGCCTACCGCATTATCGCCGTGGCGCAAGACTATATGCGTATCTTTACCGTCCTTGAAATTAACAGCGTCAAAACGAATGTCACGCAGCGTAACATCATCGCTCTGATAGCGGATATTCGTACGGAGTGCGTCCACATTGTCAATCTGCGTTGGCTTTGCAAAATATGCTTGGCGGTCAAGGTTCAAATCATAGCAGACCTTGTTTGCGGCAATATCGGCTTTCGCCGCCGAGTATCCGAGATTGTCCTGCAAAGCCTGCGATACCTGCGCTTTGGTGAGTTGGTCTGCGGTGAGAGTAACATTTCTTCCGCTTACATCGTCAGAAACGGTAATCCCTTTCTTATCCCACCCAGCAAACGCCGCCGCTTTTTCCTTGTCATACTCGCTGTGCAAACTGCTTATTTCATCACGCACAGCGGTTTCATAAGCGTTGGTTTCGGAAATGTCGTAAACGGTGATGTTTGTAAACACCTGTTTTCCGTCCTCGTTCAGGACAGGACTGCCGTTTTCATCAATCTGCGGTGCAAGTATATCCACACCTTTTGCGTTCTCGTTCAGAGTGTACCCATGTTGTTCCCAAAAGGATTTTCCTGCCGCCTGTTTAGCATACGGCATTTCATTTTGGATAAGCTGAAGATTGCTTTCGCTGTATTGCGGAATGTCAACATTCCTGTTCTTCATATCCGCAAGAATACTGTCGTAAACTTTGGAACGCTGTTCCGAGCCTATTTCTGCGTTGGTCAGAGCGTCAATGCGCTCCGAAATCTCCCTTTGCCGTTCTGTTTCAGGAGCGTTAGCCATAACGGAGAACTGCTCCGAAATCTCGCCATAAGCCTTTTTATAGTCGGCTTTTATCATTGCGACCTGTTCGGCGCACTCCGCCGGATAGATACACAAGATTTTGCCGTCCTCTGGGGGCAGCTTCTGCCTGCCGCCGACAAACTGACACTCAATTCCGTTTTCCTCAAAGGCAGATTTAAGCGTGGAAACATTGTTTTCACCAACGGAGAAGCACTTAACGCTCTGCGGAGCTTCCTTTAAGCGTTCCTGCATAACCTCGTTGGTTATCTGCTCAATCGCCGCCTTATCACGGTCGAGAAACTCAATCGTCTGCTTTTCTCCGCTTCCGATGATAGCGATAGGAATGTTATACCGCTTTGCTTTGGCAGCTATCTGTTCAGCGTCACGGGCAAGGAAATTGCTCGTTGATGAAATCGGCGATTGTGCCTTTTGAGCTTCAAGAACAAGATTTTTAGCCGACACAGTACCCAAAGCCTTTGCGTTGGAGATTTTGCCGCCGACATCGTAAATTCCGTCAACGGACTTATGATATACTTCCGACAAAAACTTTTGAGCAAGCGGAGCAAGCAATTTGATTAGCTCTAAAGCGACCTCAATAGCTTTTTGGCTGGTTGATAGGGTCGCAGAAGCTATTTCATCAGACATAGAATTACCTCCATTCTGTTTTTATACAATCGGCGGTGCGAACTGCAAAGGTGCTGCATATAGCGCCGTGCTGCACCGCCGCAAAATCGTTTGTTCTGTAACCTTATATCAGCGGTGGTGAGTTTTCTTCGGAGTTGGAGCAGCACACTCAAACCCCATTTTAGCGAAATTCTCCTTCCACTTGCCGTAGATAGATGTTTCGCTCATAGGGGAGCTTTTGTCGATGTTCTCAAAGTCGATAGAGAACTCGCCGTTGATAGCGGTTACTCTCCAAGTGATACCGTCGCTCTTGTTCTTTACCAAGTCGCCGACCTTAAGGTTATCAAGCTGATTTGCCATAATGGTTCCTCCTGTCAATGTTTGTCAATTAGTCTGCGAAGCTCGTCAAAAAAGGCTTTTTTT
>USOZ01000002.1 GCA_900556525.1 uncultured Oscillospiraceae bacterium
AAGACAGCCGCCGTCACATCCTGCGGCTGGAGGCTCTCGTACCCGTCGACCCAGTAAGAGACAATCCCCGTCATCGGTGCATAGGCATAATTGACAGCATTTCCGTTGGCGCCAACGCTTCCTATGCTTTGCAGCATATTGGTATTGGCAAGCTTTAAAACCGTATTTTTCAGGGAATATTTTATGTCGTAGGTATTGCTGTAATAGCTGCTGTCAAAGCCGTGGACAAAGTCAATGATCTCGCTGCGGAATTCGGAAAGTTCCCGGTTGCTCAGCGTATTCTCCCCCATGCCGAGCTCCTCCAGCTCCTGGCTCAGCTTCCCCGTCTCATCATTAAAATACAATATATCAAATGACAGATTACCAGAGATTGCAACCCTGTCCTTTGATGGACGTATTTCATCAATATATCCGGCTGCCTGGTTATATATGACTGTCTCGTCCCTGATAATGACTCCGCGGTAGATATTATTTGTCGCAAGCGAGCCTTCCTTCACCTCGTAGCGGACGATACGGCTTGTCTGGAAATACATGATGACGCAGACAACGACATAGATAAAGATAACGCCGAAAATAATCATACCGATATTCAGGTTTAAAGGCTTTCTGTATTTCCTTATCTTCGTGCTCTTTTTTGCCATTCACTATCCGCCTCTACAGAAAAGCCCCGGAATCTACCGAGGCTTTTGTCACTGTCTTTCCGATAAAATATTTTCTGAAATATTTCTCCGTTACAGGGAAACGATAATCTTTTCCTTCAACCCTGCCGGAAGTTCGGATTCATCCATTGAAACGCTTAAAACAAAGTCAACATCAAACTGACTGCTGAGCTTTTCCAGCTTTTCGACTGTCGCCGTGATGTCCTGTCCCTCCAGGCAGGCGATCTTTAAAAAGCTGTCGAAATACATCTGCTGCAGGTCGTGATCCTGAGAGATGACGCCGCAGACAAAGCCGATGAACTCACTGCTGTTTTCAAACTGGAACTGGGAGACATCAATGAGACGTACCTTGTTGTTCAACTCGTACATGTGCTTGGTGCTCTTGTCGAGATAAACAATGTTGCCCGGGATCTGCTTGATCTCGCCGTTTACCTTATCCAGTAACTGCTTTGTCTTGCCCTTGCCCTTGTTGCCTACGATCAACTGAACCATTGGAAACCCTCCTATAGTAACATTTATAGTATTACCTTCCTCTTAAGTATCATTATAAGGGATGCACCCTCAAAACACAACCCTAATTCTGAATCTCCTCAAGCAGATCCGTCATGCCGGTATAGAGCTCATCCGTGGACGGAACACCCATGACAACGGCAATATAGGGCGAGCCACCCACATCTCTGGCAAGCAGCATCAGACAGTGTCCGGCAGCGCTTGTCGTGCCGGTCTTCCCGCCGATGACCGTGACGTTCGGGGGTGCCGTATAGCTGTAATCCGCACGCAGAAACAGGTTTGTCGTAGACTTGTCGAACTGCTTCTCCTTGCCGTCCAAGGGGTCGGGGGATCTGTGGACCGCTTTATAGAGATGATGAACCCTCCGCGACATCCCCCGTGACAACACAAAGGTCAGAGGCGAAGGGCACTGCCGTTCCCATATTCTGTCCGTACACAACATTAAAGCTGCTGGTGTCCGAGTTTGCGCTGTATGGCATGTCATAGCTCAGACTTCCGCAGCCGCTCAAGGAAACGGTCATCGCGGTCAGCAGGCAGAGCGCAGCTGCAATTCGTTTTCTATTTGTACATTTCACGCCACTCTAAATCTCCTCTGTCAAGGGACTTGATTAACAGTTCCGCGCTGGCAAGGTTCGTAGCCAGCGGGATATTGTGCATATCACAGAGCCTGACTACATTGTTGACATCCGGCTCATGCATCTTCGGACTCAGCGGATCACGCAGGAAAATGACCAGATCGATCTGGTTATGTTCGATCTGTGCGCCGATCTGCTGTTCTCCCCCGAGATGACCTGCCAGATACTTATGTATATTCAGATTCGTGACTTCCTCAATCAGCCGGCCGGTCGTGCCGGTTGCATAAAGCTCGTTCTTGCTTAAAATCCCCCTGTAAGCGATACAGAAATTCTGCATCAGCTTCTTCTTTGAATCGTGCGCTATCAAGGCAATATTCATGACTGATACCCCTCTCTCTATTTTGTTTTTTTAGCTTGAAGCCTGACATTCAGTACAAACCCCATCCCCATAAACAGACTCATCAATGACGTGAGTCCATAGCTTACAAACGGAAGCGGAAGTCCGGTGTTCGGGAGGATGAAGGTTGTTACCCCGATGTTGATAAAGCTCTGGATGGCAATCAGACCTCCGACACCTGTCGCTATGATTGTTCCCGCAATGTCTTTGGAACGCCTCGCCACAGAGATGCACTCCAGCGAAATGCCAAACATCAGGACAATCACGAGGACACTCCCCTTAAAACCAAACTCCTCTCCGATTACGGCAAAAATGAAATCTGTCTGCGCCTCCGAAATAAAGTTACCGTTTTTGACAGATGTGATTTCATTATTTTTATAGCCTTTTCCGTCCAGCTGCCCCGACGCAATCGCCGTGACCGAATTCAGCTGCTGATAAGCCAGAATAGGAGAAAATCCCGCGTTGTGCCGTGCTATATTGACGGTGTGAAATCAAAAGCGGAAACACAGATAGACCTGATTATGCTTAATGCAACAGCCCGTCAGATGTCGGATGCGGACATATTGCAACAGTATAAAGAACTTCTTGCGGCTTATGAAGCGTATGAAAAGGATACAGGCAACAAGATAAAGGGCAGAATGCGAGAGCGCATTGCGGCGGCATTACAGGTTTCTCCGGCTCAGGTAGGTAAAATTGAAAATATTGTACATAATGCAATACCCGATGTTGTAACGGCTGTAGAGAATGGAAAAACGTCTATATCAACCGCAAACGAGATTGCAAAACTTTCGGCTATGCAGCAGGAAGAGATCGTTGATAAGGATATATCTTCCGTTTCGCATAAGGAAGTTAAGGAGGTTGTCAAGAACAGCAGGAAATCCTGCAACAATGAGCAGCCGAAAAACAGAGTGCCGTATTTAAAAACATATTCTGCGGAAATCGGCGGATTAAGTTTTACAATTATGTATGGGCAGTATGAATCCGGTTGGATTATTGCTATACCGAATTTCGGGGTGTGTGTTGATGCGGGAGAGCCCGATGATACGCTTTATAATGCCGAGCAGCTTGAAAACTGTGCAAACAGTGAAGTTACGGCATATGCTCGTGAGATAGCGATGGCTGTGAAGAAACTATATGCATAAGAAATATCTTAATATGGCTAAATGGTCAAACAGAGATTGAAGAACGATATCACAATTAAAGGAGTAATAATATGGAAAAAATAAAAGGAGGACGGATCGTTGACAAACGATGAAAGAGATATGTCAATAGAATTGATTAGAATTATTGACCATGATGATTCATTGCCAAAAATCACAATTCCAAAGCTCATGGCAATGAATAGGGACAGCGTTAATGGTATTGCATACGCTCTTAAGCACAATGTTCGTTCGCAAAGTGATTTCGGTGATTTAACGCTTGATGTAATCGAGTTACTTCTGGAATGTATTGAACGATGTATGACCGATACAGATACTCTTTCAGACATTTTATGCACAAGTATTCCGTCAGTTCCCGCAAACTCAACGTTCTGGCATAATTGTCCCGTATGCGGTAAATACGTTGATGACGGGACGACAGACGGACGGTGCTTTGATTGCTTGGGAGCGACTGCACAGAAAGAGGCATAAATTTAATGTAAAAAATGTGCTACATATAGCACGTTAAATTTAAGGAGGTAAAAATGTCAAACAAAGTAAGAATTTATCCTGTTGATGACGAAGAACGCAGCTTAAAAGCGTTTGCTTCCGTATCAATAAATGGTACGTTTTCCATCAACAGCATACGCCTTTATGCGGGAGAAAATGGACTGTTTATCCAAATGCCGCAGGAGAAACTTAGGTACAGCGGAGAGTATAGCGATATTATTTTTCCTATAACCGCTGAAGCGCGTAAACAGCTTAATGACGATGTTATAAACACATATCTGGCTGTTCTCCAGTTTAATTCTATGACTGACGACGAAAAAATGAATTTTATTTCAGAATATGAAATAGGTTCAGCCGTTGGCAGACAGCCAACAGATACGGAAAAGGCAGTTTATGAAATGATTTTGAACGAGGATAGCCCCGATGACAATGGTGAAATGTGCAGTTATACAAACGTACAGCTTCGACTGTTTGAGGGGAAAGAGAGTCTTCGGGCAATCGGACAGTTTACACTTAATGATACATATGTTGTGAAAAACGTGCGGGTTATGGAAAGCTCGGAGAAGAATTTATATGTATCAATGCCGTGCAGACAGGACAGATATGGAGAATATCATGACTATGCATATCCCGTTACAGCTGAGGAACGAAAAAACCTTGAGCGCGCAGTAATAAGCAAATATCGGATATTAGCTGATGCGATTACAAAGGGAATGCCAATTTCTAAGGTTGGCGGTGACAAAAATAACCGCAGAATTTTCAGTAATTTGAATAATCTCTTTGCTGAAAAAATAATTGCGGAATTAGAGAAGTGCAATATTGAATACGGCGCAAGGATAGAAGATACAACTTCTATTGCCGTGCGTATTGACGACATTCCGATATTTAAAAGTATTTTTTCACGTCTGAAAGAAAACAAAGGAGATGATTAAGTATGCATATGGGCGATGAGCTTGCTCAATCTACGGCAACACTTATGTCAAGAAGCAGCGAGGTAACTGCAAAAGCAGCAATAACTGTAATGCAAATGTTGCTTGAGATAATAAAAAAGGCAAAAAAGGAATCGAAAGATAAGGACAATAAGCTGTTTAAAGGAAAGGTATCTACAAAGGATTTTCTTCAGCTTGCTGAGAATGGCGGTTATAAACAGCAAAATATTCACAAAAAAGATGTGAATCGGCTTATTGAGGAAGCCAAAAAGGCTAATATCCCGATAAACATAAGACAGGTGTCCGAGGATTACTGTAGTGTGTGTTATCTGACCAGAGATGCCGATATGTTTGAACAGTGTACAAGAAATGTGCTTCATGATAAATTGGAACTGAATAAGAATGACTATGTTGCATTTAAGGTTGAACCGTTCGAAGTGGATGGCTTAAAAAAGGAACTTGAAGCCAATGGGATAAGCGCTGATTTTGCACAAACCAACAATGGTGAGGTAAAGTGTGTATATGAGGCAAAGGATAAGCCTGTTATGGATAAAATCAAGGCTGATTTTCGGGAGAAACAAATGGCTGTTGCTGAGAAATTAGAGGTGACTTATAATGATGTAAATAAAAGTTTCATTGTTAAAGACACCGAATCCGGAAAGGCTATGAAACTTAGCAGCTTGCCAACAGAAGCAAAGCTGGTTTCTTGTTTTCAGGAACGCATGGGAATGGACGAGGCTAAAGCTGTCATGTGTTGTCAGAAGTTTGAAGCATCACTGTCACAGGAACAGCAGAAATTTTTTAAAACCGATACATACCAGATCGAAAAGGTTGCAAATCTTGAGAGAAATGTCAGATTTACAAATGACAGCCCTCTTGTGAGCGACTTTTCTTTTTCGCGCATAAAAATGAGGGCTGATAATCACAATCATTTCGCAGTATCGAATGGAGATCACGTTGTGCGTTTGTGTCCGGATATAATGAGCCGTAAAGATATGGAGGAAGCGGTTAAAAGCAAGCTTGGCATAATTGATAAGTCTGTAATAGCAGCGGTTGTCGACAAGGCTTTTTATGCGAACAAGAGGTTTAAGGAGAATGACAAGGCTGTTGATAAGGATATATCAAAAGCCAATGTCGACGGCATGGGCGAGGGGAAGACGGTTGATATTGAAAGAACAACCGAGAATAGGTTTACTGTAACTCTTGACGGAAAAGAGAAAACCTACAGCTTCGCTGATGCAAAAGAACAGCTTATGGCTGACGGGTATTCCAAGGCAAAGGCTGCTGAGATTATCGGAAAGGCAAAAAAGCAGAGCGCGGCAGGCAATATGTTTAAACGTTTTGAGAAAGACGGCATTATAAATAACAAATCAGTCAAGGAACATATAAATAATGCTCCGAAAATGCCAAAGAAGAGGTGACTTTTCATGGATAAGAAAAAGACCTCCCCATTGGTTGTTGCGATATATGCAATAGGAGTGATCGTCGTCTTATATCTTGCAGCAGCGCTCGGAGCGGCATTTGACAAAAATATGAACGATGACGGTTCGATTGAATTTTCAGGCGTAATGTCGGATTTTGAACAGATGTGTATTGAATATCAGACGGTTTTCACGTCTGTTCTTGATGAAAGTTCATACGCGTGTAAGTTTGTTTATCTGACGGGGTTCGGGATAGGTATATACGCACTGATAAAGTACACGTCCAGAAAGCGGCTGCACCGTAAAGGTCAGGAACATGGCTCTGCTCGCTGGGGTACAGCAGGCGAGGCAAATAAACTTGCTGACAAGCCTGAAAAGAAAAAGGGGGCAAAGCGTGATAAACCAGATATTGAGGAAGATAAAAATATTATTCTTTCTCAGGAAGTGAAAATGTCGCTAAACACCAGACAGCACCGAGAAAATCTCAACGTTGAGGTTATAGGCGGATCCGGTTCGGGTAAATCGCGGGCTTTCGCTTTACCTAACATCATGCAGATGAATACCTCATACGTCGTTACAGACCCAAAGGGCGAATTACTGCAAAGCTGCGGCAGGCTTCTCGAGAAGAACGGATATAAAGTGCGCGTGTTCAATCTGATAGATATGCAGCATTCGCACAATTACAATCCGTTTAATTATATCTATGATACTGAAATTGACTCAGAGGGTCAGGAACACCGCGTTGTGAATAAAACTGCTGTTATAAAAATGATAAATGTTCTTATGCAGAACACAAAGCAGGAGGGAATGACCGGAGGAGACCAATTCTGGGACGACGCGACGAAGGCGCTTTTGACTGCTATATCATTTTATCTCATAGAATGTGATTCTATAGAAACGGAACAGCAGAACTTCGCAATGGTAATGAAATATTTGAAGTTTGCCGAGGTTGACGAGAGCAATCCAAATGCTAAATCGAAGCTTGATTTACTTATGGACGAGCTTGAGGAACAAAAGCCGGATTCAATGGCGGTATCGTACTATAAGGATTTTAAAAAAGCTGCGGGAGAAACCGCAAAGTCAATCTTAATTTCCTGCTCGGTAAGGCTTCAGGCGTTTAATTTACCTGCTGTGGCTGATTTGACACACGCGGATACAATCGCTCTGGAAACCGTAGGAGATGTTAAAACTGCTATTTTCATTATTATTTCAGCGACGGACAGTACATTTAACTTTCTTGCAGCGATGATGTATACGCAGCTGTTTGATACACTGTATGATAGGGCTAATTTTAAATATGGCGGACGTCTTCCGGTTCATGTGCGCTGCATACTGGACGAATTTGCAAACATAGGAACGATCCCCAATTTTGATAAGCTGATTGCAACAATGCGCAGTATGGAGATCTCGGCGAACATCATCATACAAAACACGGCGCAGCTTAAGGCAATGTACGAAAAAACGCATGAGGTTATTACGGGCAACTGTGATACCCTTATTTTTTTAGGCGGAAAAGAGCCAAGCACGCTTAAAATGATTTCTGAGATGCTCGGTAAGGAAACGATAGACGTTGTTTCTCAAAATCGCAGCAAAGGCTACAGGAACAGTTCGACGTCTATAAATAACGCTATTCAGGGGCGTGAGCTTATGACTCAGGACGAACTTGCAGTTATGCCGATAGACCGTTGTATAGTAATGGTTCGTGCGTTTCATCCGTTTTATTGCCACAAATTTGATATAACGAAACACAAAAACTATGAGCTTTTAGGGCAGACGAACGTGAATTATTCGTATAACGTCAAAGAAAAAGTTACTACCGAAAAGCTTCCGGCAATGGTGTACGTTCCCGAGGACCACATTGCTGTGCTTGATGAAGAAACCGTAAAAGGTATCGTTCAGAATAATGTGAAAGGAGGAGACGAAATAATGTCCGATATTGATATTCCTGAGGATGATGAGCTGGAAATCACTGATATTGACCTGACAGATGATGAAAGCTTCACAGCAGACGATGAATCTTCCGATTTTGAAAATTATGATTATTCGGAATTTGAAGATGAACCTATTAGTGCGTCTGACATAACCGGTGTAATTCTTGATGATAAAGCGCCGTTTTTTGATATTACAGATGAGTTCATATATGACAGCGGCTTATTCTTCGATGATGTTGAGGAATAAGTCATTATTTTTGATAAAATCTCAATGAGATTTTAATAAATTTTAAGGAGGTTTTCTGAAATGGAAAACAACATGACAACAGGCGCAGCGGCTGTTTCTGCTGCAAAGGAAGAAAAGGGCAGTATCGTAACAGAATTTCCGCGCAAGGTGAAAAAGACGGCGAAAAAGGCGCTGGTTTCGCTGAATACCGCAATGCTTATGGCAGCGATATTTTCCGTAAACGCATTTGCCGATGGAAGCCTTTCAACTTCCGAGGGTGAAACGCAGTTCAACCAGATTATTCAGTTCTTCGCAACGTGGATAGGGCGAATCGGTCTGGTTGTAGGCTTCGTAGGTGCGGTAATGTTCGGATTGGCGATCAAGAACGAGGACGCGGAAGCAAAAACTCGCGGACTTATGACGCTGGCTTCGGGATTCGTTGTGTTTGCGGTCACAAAGGCGCTTGACCTGTTTGGCATTACTTCGGCATGATAAGAGTGCTGCAAAACTCGTGAGGGGACTGCATTTACGCAGTCCCTTGTTTTGCAGTATGAAAGGAGTGTGTTTTGTTGATAAAAGAATATGCTGCGGCGTTATTTAACTCAGAGGTTTTAAGCGGAGAGATAGTAAACAGATGTACTCAGACGAATAATTCCTATGAATTATGCTTGTCCTTTTTGAACTTTTCTCCGTTTTCATCAAATTTTACGGTTGTAAATTCGGCAGTTGCCGTGGTTCAATCCATTGCCATATCTCTTACGGTAATGTTTTTTCTGATTGAGTTTTTTGAAAAAACGCTTCATTTGGAGTGGGTTAAGTGGGAAAATATCCTTATGCTGCTAATGAAAATGATAGTTGCAAAGGTTCTGATAAGCAATGCCCCGGCGCTGATGAATATTGTTTATGATGTTTTTCAGAGTTTACAGCAGGAGTTGTCGGGTCTGCTTGCACAGGTCAATTCATCGGCAACGTGGACGGGTTCCGCCAGAGGATTTTTACCGGAAACATTTATTTCGGGCAGCGGCGGAATTGGCGGCAGAGATTTATTTATCGGTGATGCTCAAGCGTGGACGGCTATTGTGGATGACGATAAAAATTTCTTTGGCACAACTGCATTCGTGAAGTGGCTGCAGCTTCAGCCTACATTCTTATTGATGGATATTACGATGGTAGGCTGTCAGGTTGTAACGCTCGGACGAGTTTTTGAGCTTATGATATATACAATAACTGCACCGATTTCTATGTCAACGTTTGCTTCATCTGCGACCAGCGATGTCGGAAAATCTTTTGTGAAATCATACTGCGCCGTATGTTTGCAGGCGTTTGTTCTGGTAGTAATGTTTATCACGTTCCGTCAGCTTCTGCCGGCAGTTATACAGCAGGTATCGGCAATAAGCGGTTATGGCTCGGCGGTTGCGCTTCTGCTTACAATAACTCTTGGCATGGGCGTGCTTAAATCGGGTTCGTGGGCTAAAAAGATATGCGGTACAGCATAAGGAGGTAATAAAAGTGATTGAAATAAGGATTCCAAAGGAGATTACCGAGTATAAGGAGACTTTTCTTTTCGGTCTGACAATCAGAAGATTTGTCTGCCTTGCCGTTACGCTGGTCATCTGCGTGCCTCTTTATATTTTCGGAAAGGAAGTTATCCCAGAAGATATACTGGCGTGGATAATAATTCTTATAGCAGTTCCGATAATGGCGTTCGGGTGGTTTACATATCACGGCATGAACTTTGAGACATTTGCAAAGTGCGTAATACAATTCTATATGGAAAATCAAAAAAGACCCTATATAGAATTAAACACTTTTTGGTATGCCCGCGAAGAAATCATTGCAAATGATATAGCTCGTCAGAAAGCGGAAGAAATCAAAAAAAGCGATAAGGAGATGAAGAATGATGTTCGGAAAAAGAAATAAAAAAGACAACGGCTCGGTTCTCAGCGCTGAGAGCGGCGAGGAGATAAATAACGCCGCAGACTTGATGACGGCGCGTGATATGGACAGGATTCGGCGTTCCAAGAAATCAACGAAGGCAAAGTCATCTAAAGCAAAGGTGGGTATGCCTATTCGCAAAGTTCCGAAATCTGTGCAGGATACAATGCCTTATGAGGCTGTGGTTGATAACTCGATAATGCTTGTGCAGCAGTATACTGACGGTTATCACAAGTACTCACGCACATATGAGTTTGACGATATTAACTATGCCTCGGCAGATGACCCGGAACAGGAGAATCTGTTTCTCGCGTACGCTTCTGTATTAAACGGTTTTGATACAACGGTAGATGTGCAGGTTACATTGCACAATAACAAGTACAACAAGGCGGACTTTGAAAAGAAAATTCTTCTTTCAGACCGTGGGGACGGATATGATATGTATCGTCACGAGTACAATCAAATGCTTAAATCGCGCATGAAAGAAGGACAGAATGGGATAATCCGTAAAAAGTACATAACCGTAACGGTATCCGCTATATCCCTTGAATTGGCTTTACAGCAGTTTAACGCTATTGAAATACACCTAAAAACGTCATTTCAGAAGCTGGGAACGGGAGTGCGAAGACTAAATTCAAATGAGCGGATAAGAATCCTTACAGATGTTTTTCGCGGAGCTAACAGGTATGTGGCGGATTTTAAAGAAAGCGAATTTCAGCGGCAGGCTGAAAAATCTCTGTGCTGTCCCGATTATATCGAATTTAAGAAAGACTATTTCATGTTTGATAATAAGTATGCGCGTACATTCTTTATCAGACAGCTGCCGACCGGTATGAATGACGAGGTACTTACCGACGTTACCGAAACAAATCTTAATCTTATAATCACAGTAAACATTGCGCCGATTTCTCCCGATGAGGCAATCAAAATAGTAAACCGCCAGCTTACGGCAATGCGTGCGAACAAAATCGAGAAAAGCCGAAAGGCTGCTGCACGCGGAGTATTTGGCGTGGATGTAATGTCTGATAATTTTAATAAGCAGCTCGAAGACGCAGAAAGACTGCTGGATGACCTATCCTCGAAAAATCAGAAGCTGTTTCAGTGCAGCTTTTGCGTAATGTTAATCGCAGACAGCTACGATGAACTTGAGTCGCAGTCTGCGGTTATAGAAGGCGTCTTTGCCAAGCATATAGCAACTCTTGCAAAGGCTACATTTCAACAGGAAGTTGTCATGCGTTCGACGTTGCCTGTCGGAAATTGCCAGCTTGATGTAAAGCGCTCGCTCACAACCGAAGCGCTGACCGTGTTTATGCCATTTAAGTCGCGTGAACTTACTCAGGCAGGCGGCGTATATTATGGGCTGAACCAGATCTCTAATAACATGATTATCTTTGATAAAACACGTTTGAAAAACTGTAATGGCTTTATTCTGGGAAGTCCCGGTTCAGGCAAGTCTTTTTCCGCCAAGAGAGAAATGGTTAATGTCTTTCTGGCAACAAACGCGGATATAATAATCGTTGACCCTGAGCGCGAATACACAAATCTGGCTCGGGCGCTTGGCGGTGAGATTGTCTTTATTTCAGAATCGTCAGGGTCGCATCTGAATCCTATGGAGATTAACTCCGAAGCAGATGAGGACCCTATAAAGTCCAAGTTTTCCTTTATGAAATCATTTTTCCAGACTATCCTTGCGCCGACTGCTATTGATTCGGAACAGGCATCTATCATAGATATGTGCAATAAGGATGTGTATACGCCGTTCCTTATAGGCGATAAAAAGGATATGCCGACGTTAAGAGATTATTATACAGCACTTGAAAAATATACTCATCAGTATGATAGTGCAGTTCCGCTTTATAACGCATTGTCGCTTTATGTTGAAGGGTCGCTTAACACGTTTTCATATCCGTCGAACGTTAAGACCAACGCTCGTGTGGTTGTATATGATTTAAAGGATTTGGGCAAATCGCTGAAAGCGCTTGGAATGATGATCGTTATGGAAAATCTGTGGGACAGAATCGTTCAGAATCGTCAAAAGGGAATTCGCACATACATTTATATGGACGAGATTTATTTGCTTTTCAGTAATGAAGAAACTGCTAACTTCCTTTTTGAGCTTTATAAGCGTGCGAGAAAGTGGGGCGGCGTGCCGACGGGAATTACACAGAATGTGGAAGATCTGCTGCATTCAGCCACAGCGCGGACAATGCTTGCTAACTCGGAATTTATTTATATGCTGAATCAGTCTGCAACCGATAGAGAAACCCTTTCAAGGCTGCTGAAAATCCCTGATACACAAACGCAGTACGTTGAGGGCGCAGCCGCAGGTTCAGGGTTGATGTACTTTGGCGCAAGTGGCTGTATACCATTCAAGGACGAGTTCCCGACGGATACGGAATTGTACAAGCTGATGACAACCAAATTCGGCGAGGAATAAATGTGATACATATATCAACTGTCGATGTAAGGAGGTATAAATGCCAAGACAAACTGATGATGTACATAATGCGGCTTCAAAAAAGGACGCGGTTGGAATAGAGGCGAAAATTGACAGAGGAAAAACTCTTGACGGCAAAATAAACAATGGGCTAAACAGCCAAGTGCGAAATGATATACCTCGAGCGACTGAAGGTATAAAAACCGATAAATCTGATGTCACTGCTTCTTCTCAGGACGGTAAACAGAAATATGAGGCGGTCGAGCATTCCAAAACAGTTTACGCACAGAAAATGCAAAAACAGGGAACGGACGGAAATGCTCGGTCAAAGCCTCAAAATACTGTCTTCACTTCTGAAAAGGAAATGACTGACAGGGGGTATAATGCTTCTGAAAATGATACAAAGCCATTGACCGACAGCACCGAAAATCGGAAAACAGGGTTAAAAACACGGCTTGATGAGGTGTTTGAAGAAACAAAGCCTGATGAAAGCAGCCGTTCGTTTAAAGTTCCGAGAGAAAAACTTAAATGTCGGCAGCATACGAATAATGATTCAAAAATCTCATCTAAAATACAGCAGAGCAAATTCATAAGCAGTAAGAAAGCCAGCGGTATTCAAACCGGGATAGATCGTAGGGTTGAACGGCTCAACAAAGAATTTAAAGCCGAAAAGCCGATTGCTTTTTCAAGTGCGGATAGAAGTTTTGGAAATGGAGACAAAGGAAAGACTTTAAAACCGACAGAATATAAACTAGCCAAAAAGTATTGGAGAAAAGCTCGGAAGCCGTCTGCGCAGGCTGAAATGTCTGCGCATCTCGAGAAGAATACTACGGGTCAAAGAAAGAGCAAGATACAAAGCCGCATTTATTACAATGATGAGATTGTTCACGGCGACAAGCCGCGCTTGAAAACAAAAAGGCAGAAAGAACGCAGCCTTGTGAAATCGCTGAAAACAAAGACGATTAAGTTTGAAAAGGGAAGTGTTCCGCCCAAAAAACTGAAAGTGAAAAGAGACATCCTCAGAAAATACATGAAAAAGAGATGGGGAAAGTCGCATAAGGCGCGTAAAATTCTGCGAACAGCGGCTGTTGTAACAGTAACGGCTGGACGTACGGTAAAAAAAGTAGGAAGTCTTGGCGCTAAAGCCGGAACGTTTGTTACAGAACAATCGTGCAATGTTTTAGGAATGAATCGAAGCGAAAACACGGATTCGACGGACAATACCGGAGCGGAGTCGATGAGAATGTTGTACAGTATCGGCTCAAAAACCAAGACTGCTCAGAATGAACTTTCAAAAATAAAGACAGGGATAAAAAGAACGGTTGGCAATAAACGACGAGCTGCGCCGCCAAGACCAGAATCGAAGCTGAAAACCGGAAGAGTAATCAGAAAAAGCGCGGTAAAAAATGTCGGAAAGAATATGCAAATGGCAAAGAAATCCGCAAAAGCCGCGAAAAAGGCTGCTAAAACGGCGCAGAAAGCTGCAAAAAAGGCTGCTCAGAATATAAAAAAGGCTGTTGAAATCACTGTTAAGCTTATTGCAAAGACTGCGGCGTTTGTAATAACACATCTTCCGATTATCCTTGTGATTGGACTTGTGATTGTGGTTATTGCAGTAATAGTGTCGGGAACCAGTGTTGTGGTTTCGACTGTAACATCCGGCGTTAACGGGCTTCTGAGCTGGGCGTTCCCGTCCGAAGAGGGTAAGACAGATGCCGAAAGTGTAGCTGAACAACTGCTGGAATATGAAGAAGCAATGAAAAATGGCTTTGATGACATTCTCGATGAAAAACTGGCAATGGCAAGCGAATATCTTACAGAGGATGATGACTATTATGCGGCTGTTACAGATAATCAGTTTAACGACTGGATTGCTTATATGGGCGGTGCAGGCGAGGATATTGCACGGGACGTGCTGAAAGACGCCATTGATAATGTGGATAAGTCAGAGTTTTACGCGTTGCTTTTTGTTTATCTTCAGAAGCAGAAGAACATAGAGGACGGCAACGATTCGTATGATATATATGATATTACGTTTACAGAGGGAGAAATCAGATCTTTCCTGTATAATTACTTTGACATTTCGCTGTCTATGGTCAGCGGATTGGATTGTCCCGGGCAGAGTTGTCATAATAAACGCTGTGAAAATGCAGTATCATGCCCTAACAGGGTTGGACATCCGGTAACGGATCCCGAAACAGGAGAAGTCCATGTAGGGTATTCGTGTCCCGGACACCCATATTGTGACCATGAGCATAAGAAGTCTACGATAAAAATTACCAGAAATGCAAATATAATGGATGATCTGGGCTTTACCGACGAAGAAAAACAACGCACTGAACTTGCGCAACAGTTGTATGACAGCGAGATTCAAGGAAACATTCTGGGTGGTGGAAGCTCAACGGAAGAGGGTGATGGAGATTGAAAAAGATAAAGGAAAAACTGGTTCTATTTTTCAGCTCGCCGAAAAACATCATAACCGCGATAGTATTTCTTATAATTGGCGTTTGCGTTGTATCCGGCAGCGTGAACAATGTTGCGCAGATGCTTGGCATATCTTCTGAAATGGCAGACGCGGATAGATATACATTTCATATAAGCTATGTTGATTTGGCGGCAATAATTCTTGTACTGCTGGCGGCAGTAGTTATGCATATCAGAAAGCGGTTAAAAAATAACAGGAGGAAGAAAAAGTGACTCTGGAAGAAAAAATTAAAAAGTCGGAAGCCAAGATACTTAAATTTGAGATAGCTTTGGAGGAAAAGACAAAGCAGCTTGCTGACACTAAAAAGTGCATAAAGGCACTTGAAAGGAAGATCGGCGAAGAAAAGGAAGCGATACATAGGCTGAACATTGAAAGTGTTCTGGCGCTTATGAAAAATCGCGGCATAAGTTCTGAGGCGGTCAAAAAAGCGATAATCGATAATAAAATAACCGCTGAAAATGATGTTGGCGCCGCTTCTGTGTTGCCGATTAAATCGGGAATGGAGGAAACGCAGTAATGATAGGCATAGGCGATGACATAATCATAATAATTATTTCTCTTGCAGCGGCTGCCGCTTTCATTGGCTGGGCTAGAGCAAAGGTTAAATGCAGAAAAGCTGAAAAAGCGCTTTCGGAAGCTCTCGATAAACTTTCACGTTGTGAAAATGCTTCTGAGGAGGGACAGAACCATGAAGTTATTTAAAGTTACGCTCATAACGTATGACGATTCTCAGAAAACGGAATTCTATATGGTCCCTAAACCTGACGAGTATGATGAGAATAAAATGCCTGTTTTTCAGGAAAAAAGACTGCTTGAAAGCACGGAATTCAAGAGCTTTACGCAAAAGGCTGAATCTCCTCTCATCACGGTTAAATATGACATTTGTGAAATAAATGATTCATATGTTCAGGGAGGATATAATTACGAAAGAATACAGGCGCTGGAGTCGGATAATAAGATAAACATAATTGGCGGAAACGAATACAGCGTTCAAATGGACAAGTTAAACAGGAAAAAATCTTCGTCCGCTGACAAAAAGAAGTTTGTTCCTGTTGCGATAGCTTCCTTTTTTGTGCTTATGCTTGCCGTACTGGTCATATTCGGGTTGAATAAGAAGAAAATTCCGATTTCAGAGGAAAATGCTCCAGAGAGCCAAGATTCTGAACAGTCATCTGAGACGGAAATGTCCGCAGGCGTTTCAGAGATTCAGACTTCTGCGATAACAGAAAGTACGATTACTTCGGAAACTGTTTTTACGTCATCTGAAGCGAATATTGCTTCAATTACTGTATCGGCATTTGAAGACGAGCCTGTACCCGCCGAAGATATATCGGTTCATTTTATCGACGTGGGGCAAGGTGACTGCATATATGCTGAGCTTCCGAATGATATATCTGTGCTGATAGACGCGGGCGATGTCGGTGCAGGAGATGATGTAGTCGAATACCTGTACAGTCTTAATGTAACCGACATAGATTACCTTTTTATTACTCATCCTCACAACGATCATATCGGTGGTATTCCTGCGGTTACGGATAGGATAAATGTCGGCACAGCGATTATGCCTGAATTATCTGAAATTATGATTCCCACTACTAAAAGCTATGAGAATTTACTTAAGGCTCTGGCTGAAAACAGTATAACTACGCAGTTTGCAAGAGTCGGCGAAAAGATTGAGGTAAGTGAGAACTGCTGTTTAACAATCGTTGCTCCGGTTAATGATTACAGCTTTCTGAATGACTATTCGGTTGTGGTGAAGCTTGAATATTATGATACCCAATATCTTTTTACGGGCGATATAGAATCAGCTGCCGAAAACGATATTTTATCCTCGGGATATAATATTTCTTCTTCGGTTATGAAAGTAGCTCATCACGGCAGCGATTCTTCATCTTCAATGCCGTTTATAAGGGCAGTTTCGCCGAAAATCTCAATTGTGTCTGTTGGCGCAGAAAATGAGTACGGTCATCCGTCCGAAGAAGTGATCGCACGCTTTCAGACTTTAGGAACTGAGCTGCACAGAACTGATGAAGAGGGTACGATAATAGTGAAGTCTGACGGAACTGATGTGTGGGTCGAATATCCGCCTGAAAGAGATAATGATGATTCCGCAGCTGATACTGTCGGAGGAAATTCATCAACGTCCTCGCAAGCTCAAACGGGAAAAGGAACGTACAAAATCACATTTAATGCAAACGGCGGAGAAGGAAAGGTTTCCCCAATGTCGATTACGGCGGGTTTTAATGTGATACTTCCGCAGGAGGGAGTGACCCGAAACGGATATGATTTCGTCGGCTGGTCTTTAACGGCTGAAAAACAGTATCCGCTGTATGATTACAGTATGCCTGACAACGATGTGATCTTATATGCGATATGGCAGCCTAAAGAGTATACGGTAACATATGACAGCAATGGCGGGCTTGGACTGGTAGTTCCGCATAACGTAAAAGTCGGCGATGAAGTTCCGCTGCCGCTTGAGGGATTGGAAAACGGAGAGTATACACTTGTCGGCTGGAACACAAACAAAAATTCAAGAAGCGCATTAAAAAAGTATTTTATGCCGGATTCAGATGTTACGCTGTATGCTGTTTGGAGCGAAAAAGCGCAAGCTAAAATAACGCTTGTGGCTGACGGTCAGGAATCGTCTTTTGTCTGCAATATCGGTGATGAACTTAATTGCCGTGACGATTTCGGAGTAGACAAAGAGGGCTATATTGTGTCGGGCTGGACACTTTACGACGGTTATGGGGATATATTACAGACAATGACGGTCAGGGGAGACACGACATTGTATGCGACATGGGAAGAAGCCACATATATCAACATTACTATTGACTGTTCGTACTTGAATGAAGAACCGAAGATCGTAAAGGCAGCATTGGATATGAATGGTCATGCAAAGGTTGAACTTCCGGTTGTGGATACTGCTAAAAACCATAAGTTCGGATATACTTACGGCTGGAGTACGTCCAAGAACGGCACGCTAAAATACTACGGCGGCGAAATTGCTGAGTTTGACAAGCCCGCTACGGTATACCGTGTTCGCAGCATTTATTACGGCGGTGATGGAACAAAGGAACAGCCGTATCTTATAAATTCGTGGGAGCATATAAAGCTGATGTCTGAGAAAGGCGTAAAAGGGTATTACAGACAAATCGCAGACATTCAGCTGCCGGATAGCTATGCCCATAATTCTATAAATGTGATTCCGCTTGAAAAAAGTTCGGAAAAACTGGAGGATTTTTATTTTAGCTATGATGGCGGAGGTTACAGTATATTTAATTTGCATGGCATCGGCGGCTTGTTCGGAAATGTTACAAGAAGTGTTATAAAAAACGTGGTACTGGACGGCGTAAATATCTGCGTCAATGACGCTGAAAATGTGAAGATCGGAAATATTGTAAATAATGTCGAGGCATGCACATACAGCGCGGGCAGCAAGGAATATGCAGCGGGCAATTCGAGTATAAAAAATTGCGCTGTTTTAAATAGCACTATAACAATCAGCGGCGGAACTGTTGATTACATCGGCGGTGCTATAGGATATGGAGGCTCGGTTTGTGATACATATATCAATCTGTGCAGTATTTATGTTGAAGCAAATGCGTCGGTAAATAATATCGGCGGAATTGCCGGACGGGCTGCTGAGATAAGCAGCTCTTACGTTGTGGGACTAAATGTGGAAGGCAAGATAATTGAAGGCGGTTATAATATAAAGAACCTTGGCGGTGTTGTTGCGACGGGCTTGGGTATCTCAATAGAGCGAACCAACCATTCGTATCGGTATGAGGGATGTAATGTGACTGATACAGCGGTGCGTAATGCGGTGTTTAACAATGCGGAAAACATCGGAGGGATTATATCCGTTGCCGAGGGAAATAACGGCAGTCCTTACATTACAAGATGCTATATTGCAAATGCCGTAATGAACGGCGGTACAGTCGGCAGCATAGTTGGGTGCGATGGTTCAAGCGCAATGAGGTATACAGTATCATATGTAGTGGTGGATGATACAAATGCCTACCCGAATATTGGCAGATATTCTGAACAAGCTGTATCGCAAACGGTTTTCGGCGCTCAGATTCTTCGAGTGCCTTATGACGGACTTAAAATAGACGGCATATCTTATGTTTTGGGAGAAAACTGGATATGTGACAGTAATTGCAATGACGGATTTGCATTCCCGAGCAAAATAAAAAAGTTTCTGCAAAAATAAAATATTTATAGGAAAACTATTGACATTTTAAACAAGATCTGATATAATGAAAAAGGAGCAGAACCCATGACAAAATTACAAACAGTGCAGCAAATAAGCCGTGAGATCATCGAGGCACTATACAAAAATAAAGAGGAATATGCCAAATTCCTCAGATTTGCAGCTAATATTTACAAGCTTTCCACATCGAGCGCAATGCAGTTATATCTTGCTAATCCCGACGCAAAGCTATTTGCCACTTATGATGGTTGGATTAACAACGGACGCTATGTGCTTAGAGGAGAAAAAGGCTCAGCCATAGTAACGCCCGACCAGCAGCTTCAAACATATTTTGCGGATACCCAGACCGACGGCAAGGAGATAAAGCTGTGGAGCATTACCAAGGAGAACAAAGAGGAGCTTGTGAAGCAGCTTGATCGGGATATGGGGACTGAGGCAAAAACGGTTTCCCAGTGTTTGGATATGATCGTTGAGAACTCGGCTAATAAAATTCTGCCGTGTATTGAAGCGAATCTTGATATTCCGATTCGGGATAAACTCAGCTTTGAAAAGTCCTACAAAAGTATGATTTTGAGCGAGGTTATAGAGCGCTGCACTTTTGAAAGCCGTTTTAAGTATAAGGGGCAATCTGAGTACCGTCCCGATATGTATGCTATAGATATGTGCAAAAATTCAGACGAATTTCTTTGCCTTGCAGACGGTGTGGGCGCGGCTGCCAAAAATGCAATTTTAAGCATAGCAAATAAAATTGAACAAATTCAAAAACAGCAGGAATTACAAAGGAGTGACGAAAATGAGCGAAATCAAAACGAAAATCGAGAACGGAGTAACAATGTATCTGTGCGAGGAGGACGGGAAGTGGTATCCCGAAATCACGACGGAAACGCTGGGTTCGGGGAAAGAGGCGTATCAGATGGATTACAAGCTCGATCTCAGAACGTGGACGTATCTGCCTCAGCTGAAATTGGCGGACAACGAGGAGGAAGAGCGACTTCTCCAGCAGCCGATAGGGTACTTCGGAAAGAAGTGGCAGGAATTCATGACGGAGAATTATCCGGGACGTCGGCTGGGATTGGAACTCAGCCTGAGATGGTTGATAATCCCTCGATTGATAGACAAGGAAGCAGAGGAAATGAGGGAGACGCTGGAAGCAAATTACAAGAAGCAGAACCCGATGCCGGAAACGTATTGGGAGAAAGCGGAGTATATCAAGACAATGCAGCAGGAGAATCTCAGCATAATAATGAGGGAATTAGTTCTTCAGGTGAGGTCATAAAAAGAGAGGCAGGGGAAATAACTCCTGCCTCTTATAAATTTGAGACGCAGGATTTTGCCATAGCTGATGAAAATATCGGAATTGGCGGACCGAAAGAAAAGTATGCGGCAAATATTGCCGCGCTGAAAGTTCTGAAAAGATGCGAAAGAGAGGGCAGAGCAGCGACGCACACTGAACAGACTGTACTTTCCGGATATGTGGGGTGGGGAGGTTTGGCAAACGCATTTGATGATACCAAATCGGATTGGTCATCAGAATATGCGGAATTAAAGCAGCTGCTTACAAGCGAAGAATACGAAAGCGCCAAAGCCTCGACTTTGAGCGCTTTTTATACTTCTCCGACTATAATTGATGAAATGTACAGTGCGCTGCAGCGATTCGGATTTACCGGAGGAAATATTCTGGAGCCGTCTATGGGAATAGGCAATTTCTTCGGCAGAATGCCTGAAGAAATAAAGAATAGTTCAAGCCTGTACGGGGTTGAACTTGACGATGTTTCAGGACGTATTGCGAAACTGCTGTATCAAAGTGCGGACATATCTATAACAGGCTTTGAGCGGAAAAATTTTGAAGACAGTTATTTTGATGTTGCAATCGGAAATGTGCCGTTTGGAGATTTTGGAGTAAATGATAAACGCTATAATTCTCGTGGATTTTTAATTCACGATTATTTTTTTGCCAAAACCCTCGATAAACTTGCGCCCGGAGGAATTGCGGCGTTCATAACCTCAAAGGGAACTATGGATAAGCAGTCTACAGCGGTTCGGGAATATATTTCGGAACGCGCGGAACTAATAGGGGCAATTCGCTTGCCCAACACTGCGTTTAAGGAAAATGCCGGAACAAATGCCACGACTGATATTATTTTTCTTCAAAAGAGAACTAAGCCGACGGTAGAAAAGCCGAATTGGATTTATACGGTTCGCAATGATGACGGAATAGTTCTTAATCAGTATTATGACGAACACCCTGAAATGATTTTGGGGCAAATGAAAACCGTATCTTCGCGTTTTGGAATGACGACGGCGTGTGTTCCTAATGAAAATGCTGATTTGAAAACTCAACTTCACGAAGCTGTGAAAAATTTGCAGGCTCAATTTGCAGTCAAAAAAGCAGAAATGCAGGAGAAGCGCCAGAATGGTGAAATTCCCGCGACCGCTGACGTTCGCAACTTTACTCATACGATAGTTGAAGATAAGATTTACTTCCGAGAGAATGAAAAAATGCTTGAGATTTCCGTTACGGAACGGGATAAGGCAAGAATAAAGGGATTGTGTGAGGTTCGAGCAGAGCTGCGTAAACTGATAAACGCACAGGTATCCGATTGTGATGACGCAGAACTTAAAGTACTTCAGAGTAATCTTACAAAGGCGTATGATAAATTCGTTGAGAAAAACGGGTATATAAGCGACAAGGCAAATGTGAAAGTGTTTGCGCAGGACGATGATATAAATCTTTTGGTATCTCTTGAAAAAGTAGACGCGGTTACAAAACAGGTGACCAAGGCGGAAATCTTTGACCAGCGCACAATACGCCGAAGTGTTGATGTAAACCATGCGGATAATCCTGCGGAAGCGTTGTATATAAGCATGGACATAAAAGGGGGCTTGGATATTCCGTATATTGCTGAACTTACGGACTTGTCAACAGAGAATGTTGTGGAGCAGCTGAGCAGCGCCGGACTGATTTATCTCAATCCCGAAAAAATAAGCAAATACGGCAACGTGTACGACGCTTATGAAGAAGCGTCCGAATATTTATCAGGCAATGTTCGCGAAAAGCTCGATATGATGAACTGGGCGGAACTGAGATATAGCGCAGAGCCTGAAATTTTAAAACGGCTCGAAGGCAATAGAGCCGCTTTGAAAAACGTAATGCCGCAAACCATTGAAGCGGCTTCAATAAATGTTTCGATTGGCGTTAACTGGGTCGATACTCAGGATTACGGAGAGTTTATAGCGGAATATTCAAAGCTGCCAAGTTTTATATCATGCTCATGCCCTATTCATCGTACCCGAAGCGGTGAATACAAAATTGAAAACAAGTCGAACTGTAAGCATTCAATGTCTGCTGTGTCAACATACGGGACAAGCCGAATGAATAGCCTTGAGATCCTCGAAAACTTATTGAACAAGCGTGAAATAGTTGTGAGAGACCGCAAGGAAACAGACGGTGTTGAACGATATGTTATAAATCCGAAACAGACGCAACTGGCAGCGGAAAAAGCGCGGCAGATGTCTGAGGGTTTTCAGAAGTGGCTTTTTGCCACGCCTGAACGCAGAGAAAAATATGTTGAACGTTACAACAGGTTGTTTAACAGCATTATCGGCAGGCAGTATGACGGTTCGCGGCAGACGTTTCCCGGTATGAGTCCTGATATACAGCTGCGCGAACACCAGAAGAACGCAGTTGCACGCGCGAAGCTTGGCGGAAATACTCTTCTTGCTCATGTCGTAGGCGCGGGAAAATCATTTGAAATGGCTGCTGCAACAATGGAGAAGAAACGTCTTGGGACAATTACAAAGGCTTGCGTAGTTGTTCCGAAGCACCTTGTCGGACAGACAGCATTGGAGTGGCAGCGGCTGTATCCAAACGCACATCTGCTTACAGCAAGCGAAAAGGATTTCAGCAAAGACAACAGACAGCGGTTTATGGGACGTTGTCTGACCGGTAATTACGACGCCGTTATAATGTCTTATGAACAGTTTGAAAAAATCCCCATGTCGCAGGAATATAGACTTAATTTTTTGAGGGAGGAACTTAATGAAATTATTGACCAACTTTCGGAGCTGCGCTCGAGCAGCCGTTCAAATTTTTCCGTAAAGGATCTCGAGGGTGAACGCAAAAAACTGGAGAAGAAAATTACGCAGCTTATGGACGGCGGCAAAACAAAGGATACGGCTATCAATTTTGAGCAGTTGGGATTTGATTATCTTGTCGTTGATGAAGCTCACGCTTATAAGAACGGACTTGTGGTTACGAAGATGAATAATGTATCGGGAGTTTCGTCACGTCCCGCGCAAAAATCAGAAGATATTCTGATGAAGTGCCGATATATGAATGAAAAGACAGATTACAGCGGCATACTTTTTGCAACCGGCACGCCAGTTTCAAACTCAATGTCTGAGTTTTACACAATGCAGCGTTATCTTCGTCCTGACTTGCTTGCAAAAGCAGGATTGCAGACGTTTGACGATTGGGCGAGCAATTTCGGCGAGGTGGTATCACAGCTCGAACTAAAGCCTGCGGGAGACGGCTACAGAACGAAACGGCGCTTTGCAAAATTCAATAATTTGCCGGAGCTAATGCGGATGTACAAGGAATTTGCGGATATAAAGACCGCTGAGAATTTAAAGCTGCCTGTACCTGATATGATTGGCGGAAAGCCTATAACAATCGTTGCAAAGCCTGATGAATTTCAGACGGCGTACATACAGGAGCTTGCGGAGCGAAGCGAGCGTGTCCATAGCGGCGCGGTAGACTCTACGGTCGATAATATGCTTAAGATAACGCATGAAGCGCGGCTGCTGGGTCTTGATGCAAGGGCAATAAACCCTGCGGTACCCGAAAATCCCAACGGAAAGGTTAATATGTGCATAGAAAACGTTATGCGCATATATGAAAACACATCTGAGCAAAAAGGTGTTCAGGTCGTTTTCTGCGATATTGCGGTAAACGGCGATGAAAAAGCAGGAAAATGGAGCGTTTATGATTATCTGAAACAGGAATTTATAAGACGGGGGATACCTGAAACGGAAATATGTTTTGCGGGAGATGCGAAAAATCAAGCTGAGCGAAATGAGATGTACGCGCAGCTTCGTTCCGGTACAAAACGTATTGTAATTGCCTCGACGTCAAAAATGGGAACCGGAGCAAATATTCAGAAAAAGCTGACGGCGCTTCATCACCTTGACATTCCGTGGAAACCCTCGGACCTCGAGCAGCGTAACGGTCGAATATTGCGTCAGGGCAATGAGTTTAAAGAGGTCGGCGTATATCATTATGTTACCGAAAAGACTTTTGACGCCTATATGCTCAACATTATCACTACAAAGCAGAAGTTTACCTCTCAAGTCATGACGGATAAAGCGCCTGCACGCACCTGCTCCGACGTAGATGATATGGTGCTTAATTATTCCGAAATGCAGGCTATAGCTTCCGGTGACCCTCGCATAAAAGAGAAGATTGAGCTTGACGGCGAAGTTGCCAGATTGCGGACTCTTGAGTCTGAACACTACAAGCAAATCTATAAGATTCAAGACGAAACGATCCCGGGGTATAAAAGTGATTTGGCTGTTGATGAGAAGCTTCTTTTGAATGCAAAAGAGGACTTGGAAACAAGAAATAAAACTACTCTGACAGATAAGTTCCCGGGAATTGAAATTGACGAAGTTTTTTATGACGACCGAAAAGAAGCAGGCACAGCGTTAAGACCGTTCATAGAGAAGATTTATAACGGCAAGGGTGATATGTCGCTTGAGGTAGGCAGCTATTGCGGATTCAAGTTAACGGCTGAGCAAAGTTCTTTTTCTGCCAATTCTGTAAAGCTAGTCTTGAAAGGAAAGCTGAATTATACGACGGAAACAGAACTTGCCTCCGATATTGGGAATGTGATGCGCATTGAGAATGTTTTCAAAAGCGGCATTGAAAAACGCGTAAAGCTCTATGAAAGCAGAATAGAGGAAACAAAGCGAAATCTTGAAGAAGCGGAGGAAGCTATTACAAAGCCTTTTCCTCACGCTGAGGAGCTGAGGCGCAATTCTGCTCGGCTTGAGGAACTTAACGCAGTTCTTAATGCTGACACGCCCGACAGTGAATCAATTGGCGAAGAAGAACAGATAGGTTCGGAAGAAAAAACAATGCAAGAAGAACGCAAAAATATGCTGCGTATGTAACGGAAAGCCCCATGAGGAACATGGGGCTTGATTTATTGGAGGAATAAAGCAATGACAAATGAAGAATTACTTCAAAAACTTTCGGAGCAGCTCGGTTCTAACAATGAGCTTGTTTCTCAGCTGCTTGGAAAAATCAACGCACTTGAGAAAAAAGTAGACGAGACTACGGCACAGCTCCGCGATGTGACCCAACAGCAGGAGATGTTCACCGCGCATATTAATCAGATATATGCGGCAAAGTCGATTGAAGAAACGCTCGGAATAATGTCTGACCTTGGAAGAAATGAAATGAACGCGGAGAGCTGCGACGTATACAGCGTAGACGCATTCGATGATAAGATGTTTACCGTTAATGAATACGGCGAACGGGTGTATGCTGACATTCCTGAAAATTCTCCGATTTCAGCTGCACTGCTGAAAAATGAGATCTACATAGACAACAGCTATGCAGGAGGTCAGATCGGAGACGGACGCGATAATATGAATACCAAAAACATTGCCGTGATACCGATTGAGTCGAAGAACGGCGATGTAATAGGTGTTGTCGTCGCTAAAAATAAGGATAAGGATTTCGATAAATCGGACGTTGACAAGTTTAACCTTAAAAACGGGAAGATAGGGTCTGCGTTTCGCATGGGTCTTGAAAATAAAGCACTGAAACAGGCGGCTGTAACGGACAAGCTGACTCATTTACCGAATCGTCAGGGCGCGGCTGAGTTTTTGAGCGCGTCGGTGCTGCCACAGCTTCAGCAGGGAAAAGATACGGCTGTTATCATGTGCGATATTGACCATTTTAAATCCGTGAATGATACCTACGGACATGACGCAGGAGACAGAGTGCTTCAGCACGTTGCGAAAACCATATCGCAAAATCTTCGCACAGGAGACAAAGTTTATCGTTGGGGCGGAGAAGAAATGGTCGTTGTAATGAACAATGCAAATACAACGATTGCGGCGAATCTTGCCGAACGATTAAGGGCAACGATCGAAAAGAGTCCGTGCGTAATTGATGATGAAAGGACAATAAATGTCACGATGAGCATGGGAGTTGAAAAAATAAAGGTTTCGGATATTTCGGCGCTTAATAAGAGTAATATTTTCGAGTTCTTTGAAAAGAATGCCTTAAAAAACGCAGATGAAAGATTATACGAGGCGAAGGAAACCGGGCGTAATAAAGTAGTTGTGAATACCGATGATATTGTGGAAGAAAAGAGAGCTGAGTTGCGCGCCGCGGAATTTGAGAACAATGAAAAAAGCACTCCGAAATCGTACAGAGAACATACAGACAGAACGAAAGAAATAAACGCTGAGCTGATTACTGAAGCGAGAAATGCCGACCTTGCAAATTACTTTATTTCTTCCGGGTACGAATATGAGAAGAATAGAAACGAGGTTCATATAAAGGGATTTGGTGGGCTTAATATCAACACGGAGAAAAATTCGTGGTATCAGTTTTCTGAACGTCGCGGGGGCAGCAATCCTATTAACTGCTTGACGGAAGTTATCGGTATGGACTTTAAAGAGGCGGTCAAGGAACTGACGGGAAAGACATTTGAAAGAGCCGCATATCAGAAGCCCGCTGTGTCTGAATCGGAAAAAAGCTCAAAAGCTTTTTCTTTGCCTGAGCGTGATGATAACTGCAAAAAGATATACGCCTATTTTATTTCCACCCGCCACATTGACAAATCCGTAATTGACGAAATGGTAAAATCGCGTTCATTGTATCAAGACAAAAAAGGCAATGCGGTATTCGTGCGGCGCGATGAAAACGGAAACGCGATTGGTGCAGAAGTTCATGGCACAAATACATATAAACGATATAAGGGTATTGTCGGAGAGGGAGATAATGCATTCAGTTTTAAAATCGGAAAGCCTGAAAAAGTTTATGTGTTTGAATCGGCAGTTGATTTAATGTCCTTTAAAGAAATTGCAAATCCTGAAAAAATAAACAACAGCGTTCTCATCTCAATGGGCGGTTTGAAAGCGGCGGCATTTGAGCAATACAGAGAGCAGGGCATTCCGATCTTCGCGTGTGTGGATAATGATATAGCGGGAGAAAAATTCATTTCCGACAACAATTTAAAGTCGTGCAATAAGGTCTTGAAGGAGAACGGAGTAAAAGACTGGAATGAACTTATACAGAAGAAAAAAGGCGTAATGAAACTGCCGGATGAAGAAATAGGTCATGGCGGAAAAGAAAAAACGGCAATGGAAATTGCGAATGAGGCAAAGTCGCTTACTGACAATATCGTTGATAAAAAAGTCAGGCGTTGATGTTTGATTTATTCGGGTTTTAGGGTTGCCCTAAGATGATTTCTTTTTTCTGAATTGAGCAGAAAGGTTCAAGGAAAACGAAGGGTTTTCTTTGCCCGATACTCACTTTCATACTGTATATTTTGCAAAATATACAGTGTGAAAGTGATATTGGGTATATCACAAAGATACCGCAGTGCTAAATATGAGCCTTTTGGCTTTCATTTTCTGAAAAAATAACGTAACGGAGGTTGTACAATGGTCGGTCGAAAAATCAGCCGCAGTTTTCGCTGCGAGGGATATAACGATGTTGAACAGCTTGGACACAACAACAGAACATTCGTTGCAAAGAATGTGGACAAAGAAAGGATTAAGGATAACATAACATATCTGAAAGAAAATCTCGAAAAGGTTTATTCCGAACTTTTTGGTGAAGCTCTTAAAAAATATAACGCTTCAAAAACCAAAACGCGCGATAAAATTCCCAACTACTATGAGCATATAAAAAACGGCAAGCAGGAAAAACTTTTCTGCGAAGTTATCGTGCAGTTTGGAGATAAAGACAGTTGTGCTGTCGGAAGTGAAAACGGAAAATTGGCGGTCAAAATGCTTGACGAATATATGAAGGATTTTCAAAAAAGAAATCCTCATCTGCGAGTGTTCAATGCAGTTATGCACCTTGATGAAGCAACTCCGCATCTGCATATAAATTTTATACCGTTTGCAACAAATCAGAAGCGCGGATTGGAAACGCGCGTTTCGTTTAAAACAGCTTTACAGCAGCAAGGGTTTATGCCGGAAACGATAGCGCTTAATGAAAGCGCAAAATGGTGTGAGTCGGAACGTTCGGTAATGGAAGAACTTGCGAAAAAATATGATTTGAAAATTGAGAATAAGTTTGCGCATCATCAGCACGTTTCCGTGGAGGAATATAAAAATGAAAAAGACAAACTGGAAAAATTGAAAGAGCATACGAAAAAACTCACGGAACGAACAAACGGAGTTTCTGCCGCAGACATTACCGATTACGAACTTGATTTGCTTCGCAACGAGAATGAATATGTAAAGACTGAGCTTACAAAAAAAGAAAAGCAGGTGCGCGAGCTGTCGGAAAAATTATCATCAGGCTTTGCATTTTTTCAAATTCCCGACGATCAGAAACTTCTTTTCGTTGCGGATAAAATGATTCAGTCAAATATACCTGTTGTAGAAGATACGCATGGAATTCATGTGCCTGTTTACGCGATAGCCAAGATGAAAGAAATCGCAAAAACGTATAAGCCGAAGCTGCTTTCATATCGCCAGCGATTAAAACTTACAATAGACAGACTTGTATATGCGGTTAATAGCACATCTGAGCTGTTTTATGAACTCAGAAAGCGCGGATACACAGTGCGTGTCGGAAAATACATTTCAATCAGACCGGATGGGTCGGACAGGGGAATAAGAACAAAAACTCTTGGTGATGATTATGTGCTTGAAGCCTTGGAGCGGCGTATACAAAACAAACGTAATTTTGAAAATAATTTCAAGGCTCGTTATGAGGAAGCATCACAGAAGAATCCTATGCTGCATGAATATTATAGCGTTACTGAAACGACGATTGCAATGATTTATTCTGCTGAGAAATATCCGGCTAAACTGAATGCGGGCAAGAGCTACACTATGTCAAATGATAAGCATATCAATGAGCTTGTATCTGCCATGTCGCTTATTTCATATGATAAAATTACAAGCATAGCTGATGTTGAAAGCAGAATTGAAGCGTATCAGCACAGTCTTGATGATATGAGCGGAAATCTCGATAAGCTGAATCGTATTCAGATTGCAATTAAAGATGTGATTAAGGCGGGAGAAATTTTCTTCGCAGAAAGACAGGCACATAATTATACGGAACAGGAAAACGTCAGGGCAGCGGAAATCATTTTAAAGCGTAACGGCATAACCAATGCGGCGGAAATTGAAAAGCTGAAGCTGCAATATGCTGAGAATAAAAAGGCAATTACGATTCTGAATGATAAGATACCTAAGACGCAGGCTAAACAAAGCGAGTATCTACGGCTGAAAGATATTTATGAACTTGTTCACAGCGGAAGTTATATCGACAGGCTTATTAAGGAGCATTTTGAGAAAGAAAAAGAGAATGAAAAATTAAAAGAGAATGAAAACACAAAAAGGAGTTGACGATTTTGTTTTATACCGACGAACAGAAGAATGAAGCGAGAAATACAGATATGATGCAGTTCCTCGCTGCTGTCGAGGGTTTTGATTTCAAACGCTGCGGTAAAGAATATCATTGTATACAGCATGACAGCCTTGTTATAAAATCCGATTGCCTGACGTGGTACTGGAACAGTCGCTGCATATGCGGAAGAAATGCAATCGACTGGTGTGTTAAGGTCAGAGGCATGAGCTTTCGTGCAGCCATGCAGCTTATAGTAGGCAAACCTGAAGGAATCTCATCACCGAAAAGAAAAACTTATGCGAAAACGCCCGTTTCAAAATGTGAAGCGGGCGCTTTAAATTATGTAAAGATACCTAATGTGTTGCTGGACATGGGATTGTCAGATGCTGAATTGAGTATAATTGTATATCTTTCTTCGATTTGTCCCGCGTCGCGCTGGATACAGGTCAAGCAGACTACAATAGCCGAAAAATGCTCAATAAAGAGCGTTCAAACCGTAGGCAGGGCTATTTCATCTCTTTTAGAAAAACGTCTTATAGAACGTTCTGCGCGTATTCTCAAGCAGGATAATCATTCTGGAACGACTTGCTATAACCTCTCTTTGCCCGATTTGTCCGACGGTTATTTTGTGATCGAGCGTAAGGCTATAAATGGTTCGCTCTCTCCCCGCCAGATGAAAGCGTATCTGCACATATGCCGCTGCGTTGATGTTCGCATAGGCTTCTGCTGGAACAGCTATAATGATTTGGCACACCGCATGGGCGTTAAACGCGCTGACGCGATAAAACTAATCCGCGAACTTACAGATAAAAAGTACATACGCAAGCAGCTTGTGCGGTGTAAAAGCAGCCGCAGCTATGCAGACAACAGATATGCGGTTATTTTCTTTGTGAATCCGAGGCTGAGCCGTAGAAATAAAAAAATAGAGGCTGCTCTCTCCAATCGTCATTGGTCGAACTGCCCCGCAAATAATATGTTTTATACCATTTGCAATTATACCCTGTCCTGCGATATTTGTCAAGTGGTGAATCAAAACTTTTTTGGCAGGGGTAGTCCCCGAAATGTAATGTCATATATATTAACCAAAACAGGCTTATAGAAAAGAAAAATCTGTAGTAAATTATGTTTACTTAGATGTTATTCTATAGGATATATGGATAGGTTCCTGTCGGCTCGCTGATTTTTGTTGGAAAAAACGGCATTTTTTCTTTTCAGAGATGAATTTTTGAAAAAATGTTTTAAATATGCAGCAAAATAGCCCTTTTTGTCTTGACAAAACCGAAAAAAATGAGTATAATATAAATGCAAGCAAGAGCTTGCTTTAAGAATCACGCCTGTCGTTCGGCGTTTCCAAATTGACGAATTGACAGAATGTGCCTGCCGTCCGGCGTTCCCAAATTGACGGATTGATAGAATGTGCCTGCCGTCTGGCGTTCCAAAATTGACGGATTGAAGAAATTCCCTCTTGTCTTTTTTCGGATAAGAGGGTTTTTTTTACAAGGAGCATCTATGAAAGAACATGGATTTTACATACTTAAAGACGAGTACATAAACTTAATCAATACACTGGGAGGCAAATACGCTGATAGTAAAAGCCGCCCGATATACTGCTGCATAAAGGATAATAGGATCGATGGTCTGTTCTGGCTTATTCCCACGAGCGACTTATCACACAGAACGTCTGAGCAGATAGAAAAATTTAGAAAATACGAGCAATGTGATGACATAAGAGCTGCTTATTATCATATCGGAAAGACCACAAAACCGGCACTGTACAAAATCAGCAATGCTTTACCGGCAACGGATAAGTATATACTCAAGGAATTTTTGAACCTGAACCGCCACTTGGTTCTTGAGGATAAGGCAGAAATTCAAAAAATAGAACGAAAGCTTCGTCGTATTTTGTCGTATGAAAACTCTCATCCGAACAGATTAGAGCAACACATAACGGCTGTAAAAATGCATATGGTTGATGAATTGCTCGCGGAACGGCAGCCTGTTGCCCCAGAAAAAAATATGGACGGCTCAGACCTTGAAAGCAATAAATATAAGGCGGCATATAAAAAGCTTGCGCAGGAAAACATTGATTTGCAGGTCGAAAACGCGGAGCTTTACATGGAAAATCAAGCGTTAAAAAATCAGCTTGCGAAGTCGCAGGAGCTTGAAAAAGGAATAGGAGGTCAGAGGCGGGGTAAGAAGTGAGTAGTTAAATTTTGTTTATATTAAACTAAAGGTTAGGACGCTGCTATATTGGCATTGAAAAGGAACCGGCTACTTTCAACTATATTATCGAGAGAATGAAGCAAGTTGTTTCCAGAGAAGAGGGCGGTATTTCTAAGAAAAACGGATGGTACGGCGGAGGAGATTTCTGTTATATTGACAGTATGACAGATGAATGATTTAGTCTACATATGTGATAGATTAACTGCAAATCCATTGGAGAATACACTTCTGAAGTCGTTTTGCCCCCAGGTCACTGCCAAAACAAAATCGAAAAACGTTTTGTAGAGAATTTAGGTTATCAGTATGACAAAGAAAAAGAAACAAAAATCCAGCAAAAAAACTCCACTTGCTAAAGCAAATATTCAGGAACTGCAAGAATCAAGGAATGGTGGACAAATTGCCTTGAGGGGTTACTCTTATCAGTTCCTTTATTCGTGTAATTTGATTTTATCATCTAGCACCGACACAGTTTTTACTCTTGAAGGAATCGAAGATATCGATACCATAAAATGCTGTGATGGTAACAGAACAATCACACATATTCAACTCAAATACTCCTCTCAACGACAAGATGCCAACTTTATGGACGATGTACTGAAAAACTATCTTGAGACATACCTAATTGATAAGAATAGGTATTTCAAATTGGTATATGATTTTTTTGTCGCTGCCGGAAATTTAAGCAAACTGTTTTCGGGAAATCTTGATAAAAATTCAAGAG
Organism: uncultured Oscillospiraceae bacterium; assembly: GCA_900556525.1. Classification (GTDB taxonomy): domain Bacteria; phylum Bacillota; class Clostridia; order Oscillospirales; family Ruminococcaceae; genus Ruminiclostridium_E. The sequence continues at coordinate 32,924 of USOZ01000002.1, forward strand.
ACTTTTGGAAAACTAAAATTGATAATATAAAAAAAGAAACATCTTTGTGGAATTGGAGCAATTTTAATTTTGAGGATTTTATCCAGCGGTTATCCTTTGAAAATATCAAAAAGGATTCTCTCGATGCAAGTATTAAAGATTCGTTGATAAAGAATTTTGAAATTAATACCGATAATATTTCTTTATTCGCTAATGGCATCAAATTATTATGCTTTGACAAAATGGAACGCCGTGGTGAAATTTCGCGTCACGATATAACAAAATGTGTTGAAGAAA
>USOZ01000003.1 GCA_900556525.1 uncultured Oscillospiraceae bacterium
ATAAGCTCGGCGAGGGCGTGAAAAAGGTCATAATATGGGCGCTGGGTCTTATAATGACCGTTTTTATAGGGATACTCTCCCTTCAAAGCGCAATATCTGCGTCTGCCGATTCAGTCACGCTTCGGGCGGCGAAATTTGCCGTATCAAACGGCATACCTTTCGTAGGCGGTGCTGTATCTGACGCGCTTGCTACTGTAAAGAGCAGTGTGGTGCTGCTCAAATCGGGCGTTGGAAGTTTCGGGATAATAGCGGGGGGCTGTATACTTTTTCCCGTTATGATACACGCGTTATGCTATCGCTTTTTTCTGTTTCTCGCGGGAATTGTCAGCGAAATGTTCGCTGCGGATAAAATAACGGGTATGATACGATGCGGTGAAAACGTCGTTTCTATCCTTATTGCGGTAATATCGTGCTTCTATCTTTTCATAACGATTTCGACCGCGCTGCTCATGCTTTTATGCAGGTAGGAGGGAATATGCAAAGCGTTCTTTTTCAGCTTTGCGCAGCCGCGATGATAACGGCAGTTCTTAAAGCGCTGCTGCCGTCGGAAAAATGTTCAAAGCAGATAAAAATATTGATCTCGTGCTATTTTATAGTTGTTGTTATCACTGCTTTTCGTTCGCAGCCGCTTTTGGATAACTTTTTTTCGGAGTTCAGCATCGATACCGAGTACTACGACTACTCTGTTTCGCTCGAACGGCATACCGCGGACGAAACAGCGCTGATTTTACGTCAGAGACTTGAAGAAAAGCTCAGCGAAGTCGGAATATATCCCGAAAAAATTTACATTGACGTTAATATTGCGGACAGTTCAAGCATATCTATTAGTGAAATAAGGCTTGTTTTAAGAAAACAAACTGAAGAAATTAAGGAAAAGGCGGTGAGAACAGTACGGAGCTATGTCGGTACACAAACAAAGATCACCATAGAGGAGCAGTAAAATGAAAGGAATATTCAATTTCAGGGAGATAGGAAAGCTTTTTGAAAAGGATAAAAAATATACGCTGATAATTATTGCGGGAGCGGTAATAATAATGCTTCTTGCGTTTATCCCGTCGGGAAGCGGAAAAACCGAAAATGTCGGAACTCTAAGCGGTGATGAACTCTCCAAATATGAAAGAACGCTCGAAAGCCGCTTGACCGAGATACTGTCGGAGATTGAAAATATCGGCGAAATAAAGGTGATGATTTCCCTCGACACCTCTGCGCGGACGGAATATGGAAAGAACGCAGATATGCTTCTTGAAATGAAAATGCCTGAGGTGCGCGGAGTTATCGTGGTATGCTCGGGAGGCGATGATATTATCGTCTGCGAAAAGGTCGTCCGTGCGGTTACGGGAGTTTTTGCAATCAGCTCGACAAGAGTGAGCGTAATGAAATAATCAAAGGAGATTATGTTATGAAAAGAATAAATATGATTATCGGGAAAAAGCAGATCGTTCTCGCAGGACTTACAGTGCTGCTCGGAGTTGCCGTGTATGTGAACTATCTTTATTCATCTTCGGGCGTTAAGACTTCTGAGTCCGAAAGCGCAGAAGCGTCCAATTACGGAGACGTAAAATTTGTTTCATCTGAGACAGTCGGACAGCAGGAAATAAACGTATCCGCAACGGATTCCGACGCGTATTTTGCACAGGCGCGCCTTGATAAGCAGCAGAGCAGAGATGAAGCGGTAGAGGTTCTCCAGAGCTTCTATTTCGGCGGAGATTCAACAGCCGACGAGCTTGAAGTAATAGCGCAGGACGTTATAGCTGTCGGGAATTATATTGAAACCGAATCGAAAGTGGAAAATCTGCTGAAAGCGCAGGGCTTCAGCGAGGCGCTGTGCTACCTATCCGACACATCGGCAAACGTCATCGTCAAGACGAACGGACTAGATACTGCACAAGCTGCACAAATTAAAAGCACACTTTTAGGTGAAATTGCTATACCCGCAGAAAATATCACAATAGTTGAAATAAAATAGTTGTACATTTCGGATTTTTGTGCTATAATATTCTAAAAGTATGTTAATATGTACTTTTGGAATATCCGCTTGTCGGATATACATAAATTATCCGGAAGGAATGAACGACTATGAATAAAACTGCTACTACTGCGGGAAAGCTCAAAATTTCCGGCAACACAATACTGAAAATTGCCGAAGCGGCAGCTTCTGAAATCAACGGCGTTATACTTGCCGCCGATATAAGGCCTGCATTTATAAAAGAACCCGCAGCGCTTATTGAAAAATATCTTGCGCCGATAAAGGTGCATATCTCGTCCGACGCGGCAGTTATTGACATTTCGATTTACATTGCTCAGGGCTATAAGGCTCACGAAGTTGCAAAGGCAGTCCAGGAAAATGTAAAGTCTACGGTACAGAGCATGACGGGAATTGCCGTTGCAAAGGTAAATGTAAAAATCGCAGGAATACGCACAAATAAAAACTGATCCGAAAACCCTCCGCAAAAACGGAGGGTATTCGGCGTTTCTTTGACGGATAACTTTGACAGATAAAAAGAAAGGACATATCTTTAATGACAAGACGTGAAATAAGAGAAGAGGTTTTTCTGCTTCTTTTTCAGAACGAACTCAGCGGGATTGATATAGACGAGACAACAGAAGCGTGCGAAGAAGCATTTGAAATGGAAAAGAACAGCGAGGCTGTTTCGACCGCAAAGAAAATTGTGGAAAAATACGGCGAGCTTGACGAAATAATCGGAAAATACAGCGAAAAGCGCGAGGTTTCGCGTATTTCAAAAGTGAATAAGACTATTCTTCGGCTTGCTGTCTATGAAGTGCTTTACTGCCCGAATATCCCTGCAAAGGTCGCAGCGAACGAAGCCGTTGAACTGTCCAAAAAATACGCCGAAAAGCAGGACAGCGCTTTTATTAACGGCGTTCTCGGAAGCTTTATAAAGGATTCGGGAAATGACTCCGAATAAACCTTTTGTCGTTACAGTTTCTCAGCTCAACAGGCGTATTTCGGTGCTTCTTTCGGGCGAAAAAACGTTTGCTGATCTATGCGTTCGCGGAGAAATCTCTAACCTAACGATACTCTATAAATCCGGTCACATTTATTTTTCGCTGAAAGATGAAACGGCATCGGTAAAAGCGGTAATGTTCCGTTCAAATGCCGAAAAGCTCGATTTTTTGCCCGAGGACGGAATGAGCGTGGTAGTGCGCGGCTCGGTGCAGTGTTTTGAACGCGATGGCGTGTATCAGATATATGCTAACGAAATAATTCCCGAGGGCGCAGGAAAGCAGGCTTTGGCATTTGAGCAGCTTAAAGAAAAGCTGTCAGCCGAGGGGTTGTTTTCGCAAAAGCGGGCTATTCCGCAATTTCCAAAGAAAATTGCGGTTGTGACTTCCGAAACGGGCGCCGCTTTACAGGATATTCTGAATATTCTTGCCAGGCGCTATCCTTTCGTCAAGGTTGTGCTTATCCCCGTTACGGTTCAGGGCGAAAGCGCGCCGAAGTCCATTGTCGATGGAATAAAAACTGCCAATGAAACAGACGCGGACGTGATAATTTTCGGGCGCGGGGGAGGCTCTGCGGAGGATCTTTCGGCGTTCAACACCGAGCTTGTCGCAAGGGCTGGTTTCGCAAGCAGGATACCGGTCGGACATGAAATTGATTTTAGCATAGCCGATTTTACGGCGGATATGCGCGCGCCTACGCCAAGCGCAGCAGCCGAACTTGCGGTCCCTGAAAAGGAGACTCTTTCCGCTGCGCTTGATACTTATAAGGCGCGCATAGCAAAACAAATTCTAACTCTTTTTGATAGAAAATTGAGCGTCGCCGAAAATACATACGAAAAAATCCGCGCGAAAAATCCTGCTCAAAAGCTGCAAAACAATGACCAGCTCATCGAAAATCGGCGTAATGAAATTCGTGGAAAAATGCAGTCTATACTGCGAAGCCGCGAGCAGCTTGTATATGCAAAGGCGTCTGTTATATCGGCGCTAAATCCGCTTGCGGTATTGCTGCGCGGTTATTCGATCGCGTATAAGGAAGGCAGCGTTATAAGCAGCATTGAAAATGTTGAAAATGGCGACGAGATAACCGTGAAGTTATCCGACGGCGAAATAACTGCTGTTGTTAAAGCGGCAAAAGCGAAAGGAATATAAAATGAAATTTGAAGAAGCATACAAAAGACTTGGGGAAATCTCGGCGGAAATGGATAAAAGCGACCTTCCGCTGGATAAGGCGGTAAACCTCTATTCCGAGGCTGCCGCTTTGATTGAAAACTGCAAAAAAGAGATAGATAACGCAAAGCTAGAGGTAGAAAAAATTGACAGAGCTTGAGTTTGAAAGAAAATACAGGCAGTATGAACAGTCGCTGAATATTTCAGTGAAGGAATGTCTTGAATATAAAGAACCGTTTCTCCAGAAGCGCGTTCTTGAAGCTGCGGAATACAGCCTTAAAGCGGGCGGAAAGCGTATCAGACCTGTGCTTGCTTTTGCATTTTGCGAGGCGTGCGGGGTTAATTCGGAGAAAGCAAAATCTGCCGCTTCGGCAATAGAATTTATGCATACATTTTCGCTTATTCACGACGATCTGCCATGCATGGACAATGATGATTTGCGGCGCGGACAGCCGAGTTGTCACAAAAAATTTGACGAAGCTACCGCACTTCTTGCGGGCGACGCGCTTGCGATACTGCCGTTTGAAGTGATCGCAAAAGCGGCTGAAAAAGGTGAAGTATCAGCTCGAGCGGGAGTAAAAGCTATCGCTTATCTGTCGCAGGCTGCCGGGATAACGGGAATGATAGGCGGACAGCAGATTGACACACAGCAAGGGCTTGAAATTTCGCCCGAACAAACTCTCGAAATGTATTCAATGAAAACCTCGGCGCTGCTTCGAGCAGCCTGCTGCTGCGGAGTTATTTGTGCCGAAGCCGAAAGTGAAGAAAAATATCTTAAAGCAGCGGAAACGTACGCTGAAAATTTAGGTCTTGCGTTTCAGATTGTTGACGATATTCTTGATATAACAAGCACCAGCGAAGTGCTCGGAAAGCCGATAGGAAGCGACGAGCGCGACGGCAAGGAAACCTATGCGGCTGTATGCGGAATTGAAAAAGCCAGAGAAAAAGCAGCAGAATTTACCGAAAAGGCTATGAACGCGCTGAATGTTTTTTCAGAGCATGAATTTCTTTCGGCGCTTACTGAGAAACTTTTGTACAGGACGAAATAAATCCACAGTCCGGCTTACCGGCGGAAAGGAAGTTAAATGAGAACCGACCAGTTTAATGTTGTACTCATTGCAGCTGTTCTGGGCTGGGCAATAGCTCAGATACTCAAAACAATATCTTATGCGATAAAATACAAAACCTTTAATCCGGAGCGTATTATGGGTTCGGGCGGAATGCCGTCGTCACATTCGGCAATGGTGAGCGCTCTTGCGATAACGACGTTTCGGGTATGCGGGATAACATCTCCCGAATTTGCTCTTGCGATGACGTTTGCGCTTATCGTTATGTACGATGCCTGCGGAGTACGCAGAGCTTCGGGACTGCACGCACACGAAATAAACCGCTTGCGCAAAATTGTCGAAAAGCTGGACGACGAGGTGGTGGAAAGGCTTGACGAGGAGATCGACCTTGAACTTAACGACGAGGACGAGGATAATAAGGAGCTTAAAGAGCTGCTCGGACATACCCCGTTTCAGGTTATGTGCGGTGCGCTGCTCGGAATCCTGATAGGAATGGTGATTCCAATTCAAATTGTATAAATCGGAAAAGGGTGAGAGATTTGCTTTTGTCTGAAAACCTGTCGTCGCAGGCTGTCGGCAATATGTCGGTTTCCGAGCTTGAAGAACTTTGCGCCGAAATACGGGGGTTTCTGATAGAAAATATCCCAAAAACGGGCGGACATCTGGCTTCAAACCTCGGCGCTGTTGAACTTACCGTAGCTTTACATAAGGTATTTACAACACCGCAGGATAAGTTTATTTTCGATGTGGGTCATCAATCCTACACTCATAAAATAATTACGGGAAGATACGGAGAATTTTCAAAGCTTCGGTGCGAAGGCGGCATTTCGGGTTTTCCGCGCTCGTCCGAATCTGAACATGACGCATTTATCGGCGGGCACAGCAGCATTTCGATTTCTGCCGCGCTCGGCATTGCTAAAGCAATGGAGCTTCAGCATAAAAAAGGCGATGTTATTGCAATAATCGGTGACGGCGCGCTTACCGGCGGAGAAGCGTATGAGGGACTGAATAACGTCAGCAAAATTTCGGGTAATTTGATAATTGTGCTTAATGATAATCAGATGTCAATATCGAAAAATCATGGAGTTATTGCGGATTATCTTACTAAAATGCGTTCTTCAAAATCCTATTATGACAAAAAAGAAGCTGTAAAGCAGTTCCTTGATAAATCTACTGTGGGAAAAGAACTTTCAAGATCCATAAGCGGAACAAAAGATCTTATTAAATTTGCAATTTATCAGAGTAATATTTTTGAAAGTCTGGGATTTAAATATCTCGGACCTGTCGACGGACACAATATCGAAAAGCTTGTCGAGGTTTTCACGGTCGCGAAGCTGACCAACGAGCCGTGCATTGTTCATGTCAAGACAAAAAAAGGAAAAGGCTATGCTCCCGCCGAGGAAAACTCGGGCGAATATCACGGTTTGCCGCGAAAGGTTCTGCCTGCCGCTCATACGCTCAGTTATTCTGAGGTAATGGGCAGGGAGCTTTTTAATATAGCTAAGAACGACTCGCGTATTTGCGCAGTCACAGCCGCCATGAAATATGCGACGGGCTTACAGCATTTTGCAAAAGCGTTTCCCGATAGATTTTTTGACGTTGGAATTGCAGAACAGCACGCGCTGACATTCTGCTGTGGACTCGCTTCGCAGGGAATGGTGTCTGTTTTTGCGGTTTATTCAACTTTTTTGCAGCGCTGCTTCGATCAGATAATTCACGACGCTGCGATAGAAAGAAAACATATTATTCTTTGCGTCGATCGTGCAGGTTTTGTCGGTGAGGACGGCGAAACTCACCAAGGGTTGTTTGATGTCCCGCTGCTGCTTTCGGTTCCCGGTGTGACGATTTATACGCCAGTTGATGCTTCTTCCCTCAGGTTTGCACTTCGTGAAGCGATACAGGGCGACGGAATATGCGTTATACGTTACCCGCGCGCTTTCAGCTGCGATTTAAACACGCAGTGCTTTAACGAGATGATTTACTCGGGAAAAAAATCTGATATTCTGCTTATGAGTTATGGCAGAATATGCGAAAATATTGCAGGACATGACGGAGCGGACAGCCTTTTTCTTAATCAAATAAAGCCATTGCCGCAGAAAGCCTTTGAAATAATGCGTGGGTATGAAAAAATACTATTTTTTGAGGAAGGCATGAAATCGGGCGGCGTCGGTGAAAAGATCATGGGCGAGCTTTATTCGCGGGGCTTCAGCGGGAAGTTCACAATAACCGCTGTTGATGAAGAGTTTGTTCCCGCAGCCGAGACAGAATCGCAGCTGCGACATTGGAAACTTGATCGAAATTCAATAAAGCAAATGGTGGAAAATGAAAGAAAGACTTGATAAAATACTGACGGATCTTTCACTGGTTAAAAGCCGCACTGCCGCAGCACAACTGATAAAGGAAGGCTGCGTTTCGGTAAACGGAACTGCCGTGACCCGTCCCGCAGAGCAGTTTGACAGTGAAAATGACAGATTTGAAATAAATGAGAAGTCGGATATTTTGAAATATGTAGGGCGCGGCGGGCTGAAACTCGAAAAGGCGATAACGGATTTCGCCGTAAACCTTGACGGAAAAGTATGCATGGACATTGGGGCTTCGACAGGCGGTTTCACGGATTGTATGCTGAAAAACGGAGCTTCGCGGGTTTATTCGGTAGACGTTGGGCATGATCAACTTGCGCCTATTCTGCGCTCCGATAAGCGCGTCGTTTCGATGGAAGGGCTTGACATACGCAATGCGGGAGAAAGTGAAATTGCAGATAAAATTGATTTTTTCAGCATTGACGTTTCGTTTATTTCGCTTAAATTGATTTTGCCTGAATTGAAAAGATTTTGTGCCGATAAGTCCGAATGTGTTGCGCTTATCAAGCCGCAGTTTGAACAGGGAAAACATAAAGTCGGTAAAAACGGCGTTGTCAAAGATGAAAAAATTCATGAAAAAATAACGGCGGATATGCGCGATTTTGCGGCGGGACTTGGATACTGCGGCATTTCGGTAATACCATCTCCGATAAAAGGCGGCGACGGAAACACAGAATTTCTCATGCACTTTTTTATTTAAAAAGCGGAGGAAAAATTGCAATGAAAGTTTTGATTTGCAGCAACCTAAAAAAAGAAAAAACGCTTGCGGTGCTGCCGGAAGCGGTAAAAATTCTCTCAGAAAACGGCATGATCCCAGTAATGGCGGAATCTGCTGCGGAATTTTACAGCAGTCCGTGTGTTGAATATATTCCCGAGCCTCTTTCGCTTGATCAAATTGACATTCTGCTCACTGTCGGCGGCGACGGAACCATACTGAAATGGGCAAAAAAAGCAGCCCTTGCTAATAAGCCGCTGATTGGCATAAATACAGGCAGATTGGGGTTTATGACGTCTCTCGAACCGGAAGAACTGAGGCTGCTTTCAGAGCTTAAAACCGGGAACTATTCGGTCAGCAAAAGAATGTTAATGGAAGCGACGATATACTCCGAGAACTCTTCTGCAAGTTATCTCGCGCTGAACGACATAGTTCTTTCAAAGGACAGCTATTCAAAGCTGCCAGAATTTTCGGTTTGCAGCAATGGTTTTGTTGTTTCAAGGCTGCGCGCGGACGGGCTTATTTTAAGCACTCCGACGGGTTCTACGGCTTATGCGCTGTCTGCGGGAGGTCCGATAATTGAACCTGACGCAGAGTGTATGGAATTAACGCCGCTGTGTGCTCATACGCTGCTCAATCGACCTATGATATTTAGCGGAAATGATGAAATTTCGGTTTCGTATAAAGGTTACGAGGGCAGCGCCGTAAATGTGAGCGTGGACGGCGACAGTGGCATTTATCTGGGCGAAAACGACAAAATTGTTATTTCAAAATCGCCCGTTGTGTTCAGACTTATAGATATAAACGGAAACAGCTTTTATAATGCATTAAATGATAAGCTGTTAAGACCTCTTAAATAACAGAAGGGAGCGGCAAAAATGAAAAGAAGCAGACAAGCGGAAATCCTTTCAATTATTGCGCAGGAAGAAATTGAAAATCAAGAGATGCTTATACAAAGACTGAAAGAGCGCGGCTACAGCGCAACTCAGGCGACGATCTCCCGTGATATAAATGAACTTAATCTTGAAAAAGCAATGTCAAAAAACGGTGTGAGCTGCTATATGAAAGCCAAGCGCGCCAACGGTATACACTTTGAGAATATTTTTCAGCAGTCGGTTGTTAATATCGACTATGCCGGAAATATAATCTGTATTAAATGCCGTTCGGGACTGGCAAACGGAGCCTGCATAACCCTTGAAGGTATGAACATTGACTCGGTTGTCGGAACAATCGCGGGCGACGATACCTTTTTTGTGCTTGCACGTACTGAAAATGACGCCAAAAATATTGCGGCACATCTGAAAAAAATGCTTTGATCCGGAGGTAAATTATGCTGAAGGAGCTTTATATTGAAAATCTTGCGGTCATCGAAAAAGCGTCAATTTCTTTTACCAATAAATTCAATGTTTTTTCCGGCGAGACAGGTGCGGGAAAAAGCGTGCTTATCGGAGCGATAAACGCCGTTCTCGGCGGACGAATATCAAAGGATATTATCAGAACTGGCACGCAAAAAGCGTCTGTTACGGCGCTTTTTGACTCTATTACCGTGAAAACAGCCGAGAAGCTCGAGGAATACGGCTTTGAAGTAAGCGATGAACTTATTCTACAGCGTGAATTCTCGGTTGACGGCAAAGGAATCGTGCGGATATGCGGAAAGCCGTCTACCGTGGCGATTTTAAAGGAAATTGCCGCAAGCCTTATTGACATTCACGGACAGCATGACAATCGTATTCTTGTCGATAATACAAATCAGCGTGATCTGCTCGATAATTTTGCAGGCATTAGGCACGATCTGGACGAATACGGAGAACTTTTTCGCAGTTTTTCGCAGCTTTTGCGAAAAATTCGTCAGCTTGAAGATGCCGACGCCAAAAAAGATATGCGTATTGAAGAACTTACAAAGCAGATAAGTGAAGTAGCTCGGCTAAATCTCAAAAAAGGTGATGAAGCTGCAATTTCTGAAAAACTGGTTCGCGCGAGAAGTTTTGAGCAGATAAATAATGCGCTGCTCATAGCGCAGAATGCTATAAGCGGCGACAGCGACGGCGGAAGCGGAGCGCTTGATTTGCTAGGCAGCGCAACAAATTCGCTGAAGGGAATATCTGAGTTTATTCCGCAGTGCGGGGCTCTAAGCGAAAGACTTTCAGGGCTTATGATAGAGCTTGAGGATATAGGCAGCGAGGTTTCAAACAATATTCCCGATGGAGAAGCCGAGGACGAGCTTCCGCTTCTTGAAGAAAAAATGAGCGACATTCTTCGGCTTAAACGCCGCTATGCCGCTGAACTTGACGATATACTGGATATGTGCGATAACTGGCGTTCAGAACTTAACGAGCTGTCAGATGCGGATAATACGCTCGCACAGCTTGCCGAGGAAAAAAGAAAGCTGGGCGAGCAGGTCAAGGAACTTGCGCTTGAGCTTTCAAATAAGCGCCGAGAGGCTGCGGTTAGCCTTACAGAGGCTATCGCGGGAGAACTGAAATTTCTTGATATGCCCGATGTGCGGCTTGAGTTCACTGTAAATCACGGTAAGGTCACCGTAAACGGAATGGATGAAATCGAAATGCTCATTTCCGTTAATAAGGGCGAAGAATTGAAACCGATAGCTAAAGTTGCTTCGGGGGGCGAGCTTTCGCGTATTATGCTTGCAATAAAAACCGTGCTTGCGGAGCATGACGACACTCCCACTATGATTTTTGATGAAATAGATACGGGAATAAGCGGCAGAGCAGCGCAGAAGGTAGGTAAAAAATTGTCGGAACTCGCAAAAAAACGTCAAGTGATCTGCGTTACGCACCTTGCCCAGATAGCCGCGCTATCCGACAATCATCTTCTCATTGAAAAGAAAACAGACGAAAACCGCACCTATACAACTGTTCACACTCTTGACTATGATGAAAAAGTGCGTGAAATTGCGCGCATTATTTCGGGCGACGCAACAAATGATGTATCTTTGCGCAACGCTGAAGAACTGATAAAGAACAAGGAGCGGCAGATATGAATTTTCGCGCTGAAGTCTATACGAGAAAACAGCTTTGCGAAGCGTTGGAAAACACGGCGATTACATTGGTGTATGCGCCGCTGCGGCTGATTGAACCTGCGCTGTCGCAGTACAGCGATAAGATCGTGCTTATTCCGCCGGTTTACCTTGCCGACTGCGAAAAAAAGATTGTACAAAGGCTTCGGGAATTAAAAGAAGAAGGGTTTGCAAAAGCCCTTGCGCATACGGTCGGGCATATTGAAATGCTCAGATCTCTCGGTTTTGAAATATACGGCGGGGTAAGGTTAAATTGCACGAACAGCGACGCTGTTCATCTTTTATCGGAATATGAACTGAAAGATGCGATAGTTTCGGAAGAGCTTACGGCGGAGCGCCTGAACAGACTTGAGAAACCCATTCAACTGGGATTTGTCGCATACGGTTTTCTGCCGCTTATGATAACTCGGAGATGTCCGATAAAAAACGGAAAGCCGTGCGGAACGGAATGCTGCCGAAAAAGCGTCACAGACCGCAGCGGAAGAAACCTTAACGTGATATGCTCCGAAAATACCGCCGAAATCCTGAACAGCGATGTTCTTGTTCTTAGCGACAGGCTTGAAAGATTTGTGAACATGGATTTTGCGGTTCTTAAATTTACCGTGGAAGATAATATAAATGCAGTAATTGAAAAATATATCAATCACGAAACGTGCGAAGTGCAGAATTTTACGCGCGGACTATATTTCAGAGGAGTAAACAAGTGATGTTCATAAATGTAAAAAAGCTGAACGAAAATGCGCAGCTGCCCTTTCGGGCAACGCGGGGAAGTGCGGGAGCGGATCTGTTCGCTTGTATTGATACCGATATTGTGGTGTTGCCGCAGGAGCGTGTTCTTGTGCCTACAGGAATCGCTATTGAGCTTGAAAGTCCCGAAACGGGAGCTTTTATTTTTCCGCGCAGTTCGCTTTCGTCAAAATTCGGTATTTCACTAGCAAACTGCGTCGGCGTGGTTGACAGCGATTATCGCGGAGAGATCAAAGTTCCCGTTATAAATCATTCTAATGAGCCGTACACAATCCATAACGGCGAACGGATTGCGCAAATGGTAATTTTGCCTGTTATTCTGCCGACTTTTGCCGAAGCTGATGAACTGACCGAAACCCAAAGATCGGACGGCGGATTTGGTTCTACCGGTGTATAATGCCGCGTTAGCAAACTGCACAAAATTACCGCCTAAATTTTTCATTTTTTTCTCTTTAAACAGTTGTATGAGGTTTAATTTCGTGTTATAATAAATGCTGAACAGTAATTTAGGGAGGTTGGTAAGGAAATGTTTACTAAGGACATTGGAATTGATTTGGGAACGGCAAACACCCTTGTATATATGAGAGGCAAAGGTATAATTATCCGCGAACCTAGCGTTGTTGCGGTTGACGTTAAATATGAACGCGTTCGTTATGTAGGACAGGAAGCAAAGGATGTTATAGGACGTACTCCCGGCTCAATCGTTGCGGTTCGTCCGCTGAAAGACGGGGTTATTGCGGATTTTGATATGACGACAAGTATGCTTCAGGAATTTATTTCAAAGGCAACAAAAGGCAGAAAATTCCTGAAAAAACGCGTTATAATCTGTATTCCTTCAGGTGTAACGGCGGTTGAAAGACGCGCCGTAAAGGAAGCTACGCAGAGCGCAGGTGCAAAGCGTGTGTCAATTATTGAGGAACCTATGGCGGCTGCAATCGGAGCAGGACTTCCCGTTGCCGAGCCTACCGGAAGCATGATAGTTGACATCGGCGGCGGAACAAGCGAAGTCGCTGTAATTTCGCTCGGAGGTATTGTAACGTCAAAATCGGTGCGCGTTGCAGGCGATGAATTTGATAATTCAATCATAAACTATATTAAGAAGAAATATAATCTTCTTATTGGCGAAAGAACGGCGGAAAATATCAAAATTGCTATAGGTTCCGCTTTTCCTTATGCCGAAAAAGAAGAAGAAATGGAAATTAAGGGGCGTAATCTGCTTAATGGTTTGCCCGAAAATATTACAATTACAAGCACTGAGATTCGTGAAGCTCTCGCCGAGCCGCTCAGCCATGTAATCGAAGCGATAAAAATAACCCTTGAAAAGACTCCTCCGGAGCTTGCGGCGGATATTATTGATCAGGGCATTATGCTTGCCGGCGGCGGTGCGCTGCTGAAAGGGCTTGATAAACTCATTAACAAGGAGACCGGAATGCCTGTAAAAATTGCCGAGCGCCCGCTTGACTGCGTTGCGGACGGAACGGGAAAGGTTCTCGAGAACATTGACAAGCTTGTTGATGTGTTAAGCGACGACGATTCAAAATATTGAGAGAAGAAAAAGCGTTTTTGATTCGTTCATTAACGCTTTTATTTTTTAGCGGGTTTGATGTTCCCGACGGAGGAATATGAAGGATTTTTTTCACAGCCTGAAATTTAAAATAATACTCTGTCTGCTTGCGCTTGTGCTTGGCTTTATGATCTATGCGGCGATTTCAGGCGGAAATGTAATTTTTCCGAAAAGTATTCTCGAAACCGCCGCACAGCCGTTTGTTACTGCGGCAACTGCCGTTTCAAACTGGGCTGAGCGCACGTTGGACGCTTTTCTTAACGCGGAAAAATATCGCGAAGAAAATGTGATGCTGCGCGAAAAACTGACGGAAATGTATTCGCAGATAATTGATAAAAATAAGACCGACGAGGAAAATGAGCGTTTGCGCGAAATGCTTGAAATAGCGAAGGAAAACGATGATTACGAATGGTCTGCGCCGTGTACTGTCATTGCGAGAAACGCCAACGATATTTTCGGAGGATTTACTATTGACAAGGGAAGCAGCGACGGTATTGAACTATATGACCCCGTGCTTACCGAAATAGGGCTTGTCGGATATATAACCGAGCTTTCGCCGCATTATGCGGTCGTTACGACGATACTTTCCCCGGAAATAAAAATCGGCGTTATTACGGCAGAAAAGAATGTCGTCGGGATCATTGAAAATGACATTTTATATTCTTCCGACGGATACTGCCTTATGAGCTATGTGAATAAAGAAAGCGACATTTCGGCAGGAGATGTTGCTATCACATCGGGAGGAACTGTTTTCCCGTCGGGGATTTTTGTCGGGACGGTCGAATCTGTCTATTCCGACCCGAACGGACTTGCGCTGCACGCGGTGATTAAGCCTGCGGAAAACGTATTTAATGTGACGAATGTATTTGTGGTCACTGACTTTGAGGGGCAGGGAACGGGCTGATGAAGTACCAAATTCTTGGAAAAAATGTCAAAACAAGGCATGAACAAAAAATGACTGCTATAAAATGGCTGCTATATGTTCTGTGCCTTTTGGTGTTTTACACTTTGATGCGATGCGGCATATTCGGCGCATGGCAGCCGGTTATGCTTATTCCTCTTTCTGTCGCTGCGGCAATGCACGAAAGTGAGCTTCCGGCGTGTATTTTTGCTGTATTTTGCGGACTTTATGTTGATATTTCTTATCATTTTCTATTTGGGTTCAGCGCATTCTGGCTGCTCATAGTCTGCCTTACGGTATCGCTGCTTGAACATAATCTGATACGAATAAATCTTTTGAATTTCTTGTGGACTACTGCTGCTGCAGTGATACTTGAGTTTTTAATGGCATACTTGTTCAACACGGTCATCTGGGATTACCCGAATTACGGGATTGTTTTTACAAAATCAATTCTTCCGACTATGATCTCAACAATAGTTGTTTCGCCTGCGGTTTATTTTGTCGTAAGAGCGATCAACGCAAAGTTCGGAAAAACAAATGAGCTGAACAGGTATGAACCTGCTAAAAATGAAGAGGAAGATTCGGCGTCAAAGAGAGATTGAACGGAGGCGAAATGATGTCAAGAATTTCAAGACTTATCAGAACGATTATTTTACTTATTCTTGTTTTCGTTATGCTCTTTTTGTGTATTCTTCGCCTTATGAAGCTTCAGATTGTCGACGGCGCAAAATATCTTGCTATGACCGAAACCAGCTATACCGCTTCTCAGGAACTTATAGCTACACGCGGGCAGATATTCGATATAAACCACAAAGTGCTGACTACAAATAAAACGGTTTATCGCGTTATTTTGCAAAAGTCGTTTATAACTGCCGGGACTGAAAATGAAATAATAAACGAGACTGTAAAAATTCTGGAAAAAAATGGCGAAAAATGGAACGATTCGGTGCCTGTGTCGATGACCGAGCCTTACTCATTTACCGAAAAAGAGTCCGTTACCGACGCATTTAAAGAGCGAATACGCGTTAATTTTGACGCAACCGCCGAAAACTGTATAAATGCACTTATAAAAAAATACAATATCGACTGCGAGAAGTACAACGCTTCGGAACAGCGTGTAATTGCAGGCGTTCGGTATGAAATGGAGCTAAAAGATTTTTCCTATGATAATTACTTCACTCTGGCAAATGATGTTAAAATCGATACTGTAACAGCACTGAAAGAATCAGGTTTTCGTCTTAACGGAATTGATATTATCGAGCTTTCGGACAGATTTTATGTCGAGGATGAGACAGCGCCGCACGTTCTCGGGACGGTGGGGGCAATTTCCTCTGATGAGTATTCCGCGCTGAAAGCAGATGGGTACGGTTACAACGATACAATCGGCAAATACGGTGTTGAACTTGCAATGGAGAGCGTTTTGCGCGGCGAAAACGGCGAACGCACTATTTCACGTGACTCTAACGGTCATGCGATAGCCGACAACATTACAAAAGAGGTAATCGCGGGAGAAAGCGTAGTTCTTACAATCGATTCGGATTTTCAGAAAGACCTTCAGGATATTCTCGCAAACCATATTAACTGGCTGAATAATTCCGCAGATCGCGGAAATGACTGCGACGCAGGAGCTGTTGTCGTTCTGAACGCAAAAACAGGCGCGGTTATCGGAATGGCAAGCTACCCGACGTACAATCTGACTGAATCGGTCGAAAATTACAGCGCCGTTCTCAATAGTTCAGGCAATCCTATGTATAATCGCTGCATAAACGGACTGTATCGTCCGGGTTCGGCGTTTAAAACGATCACGGCGGCAGACGGGCTTATAAACGGACTTATCGACCGCAATACAAAAGGAACCTGCACGGGGGTTTACACGTTTTACTCCGCGTCGGATTACCGCCCGAAATGCACAGGTTATCATCTCGGCTACAATGTTGTGGATTGCCTTAAATGGTCGTGCAACATTTTTTTCTACGACTTAGGCAGACGGCTTGGTATTGACGAACTTTCATCCTTTGCCGCCAAATTTGGATATGGTCAGAATCTCGGTCTTGAAATCGGCGGACTTTCGGGTCAGATGTCCAGCCCCGAGCTTTATGAAAAGCTTCGCGGAGAACCATGGACCGACGGAAACACGCTTCAAGCTGCGATAGGGCAGATGGATACCCTTGTAACTCCGCTGCATCTTGCAGTTCAGGCGCTTACGCTCGCAAATGACGGTGTGCGAATGAAACCATACCTTATAGATTCTGTGTGGAATTATGACTGCACCGAGATGATTTATCAAAACAAGCCGCAGGTGGTTGAAACTATTGAAAATAAAAATGAAGCGTTTCAGATAGTGCGCGAAGGAATGATCGCCGTTTCAACGCTTGTAAACTGGCCGACAAGCTCCGCGCTGTGGAATTTTGACTACCTCCCGTATAATGTTGCGATAAAAACAGGTACGGCAGAAACGGGAGACGGCTATTATACCTCTACGGTTATGGGATATTATCCCGCCGAAGACCCTGAAATCGCTTTCGGGATTATACTTGAAAAGGGTGAATATTCACGCTATATGGTGCGTAATGTTATTGACGCATACTTTTATAAATATGAGCCGGACATGAACGAAGAAGGAATTGTTGTAAATCCTTGGAAACGTTGGGATAGTAACTCGTTTGCCACTAATCAATGGTAATATTTCACATAAAAAACGCCAAAATCATGTTGTTTTGCACAAATTTTTATATAATTGAAAAAAAACCTTTAAAAATGTAAAAAAATATGCTATTATATAATATGGTAATCAGAAAGATATGGAGGTAATCCTATGGCTCAAATTATTGCTGTTACTGCCGGAAAGGGCGGAACCGGTAAGTCTACGACTTCCGCAAACATTGCTTCATGCCTTGCTTATCACGGAAAAAAGACCCTTGTCGTAGAGCTTGACTTCGGTCTGCGCTGTTTGGATATTATGCTCGGCATAAAGGATAAGGTCAAGCATGATATAGGCGAATACCTTGAAGGAAAAATCGACATAATGACTGCAACGACAAAGGTTGAACGCAGTGAAAACCTTTCGCTTGTATGTGCAACAAGAAATCCTTTTATGGATATCAACCCTGAAAAAATTATCGGCGTCTGCAACGAAATGCGTGAATATTTCGATTATATTATAATTGATACCGCGGGCGTTGGCAGTTCCGTGTTCAGCGTTATAAAGGCAGCCGATTTAATACTTATGGTTACAACCCCCGATACCGTCTGTGTGCGCGACGGTGCAATTCTCTCTGACTTTCTTTATGTAAAGAGCTGCATCAATCAGAAGCTGATAATAAATAAGGTTCCCGTGCGCTTTAAAGACGAAGAAATTCTTGAAGACCTTGATGTTGTAATGGATACGGTCGGAATACCGCTTATCGGTGTAGTTCCTGAGGATAATGACATAAGAATCTGCGGTGCAAAGGGTATGCCTCTGCCGAAATCCAGCGCAGGATTTAAGGCGTATGATTCTATTTGCCGCAGAATTCTCGGCGAAGATGTTCCTTTATCCATAAACATTAACTAAAATAAAGATTAAGGAAGGTGTTAAAATGAACATTGCGTTGATTGCTCATGACTCAAAAAAAGAACTGATGGTTCAGTTCTGCATTGCATACTGCGGAATTTTAAGCAGACATAATTTGTGTGCCACCGGAACAACCGGAAAGCTTGTCGCAGAAGCGACAGGGCTTCATATCCAGCGTTATCTTAGCGGCGCCCAGGGCGGAGATCAGCAGATTGCAGCAAGAATTTCATGCAACGAAATAGACGTTCTGTTCTTCTTCCGCGACCCGCTTAACGCGAAGGCTCACGAACCTAACGAAATGACGCTTTTACGCTTGAGCGACGTTCATAATATCCCTGTCGCTACCAATATTGCTACGGGAGAAGCGCTTATTCACGCGCTTGAACGCGGCGATCTTGATTGGCGCAACATTTTACGCGTGTAATCGAAACAACAAAACAGCCTGTGAAGAGCTACTTCTCAGGCTGTTTTTTAATTTCATTTATTCTCATATGAACCATGTGCTTTAAAAATTTCAGATCGGAACTTGAAGGATTGTCTATTCTGAATGTGCAGCCGCAAATGTCCGAAAACTCTCTTCCAAATATAATCTTTTTTCTGCCGCCGCTGCACGAACCGCAATGACCGCAGCGTTCTGCATATTTCCATGCAGCTTCTTTTATATCATCTTCAACTTCGATAGAATTTAAACACTTTGAGCTTAGGTCGTCGGACCAGACAGTCCAATGATTGTTAGCTTCATCGGGGTCTTTTATTGCTATAAAACAAACACATTCATCATTAATTTTAACCCAATAATAAATTTTACTTTTCCAACATTCGCCGTTATCTTTGTAAAATGTCATGCCGTTTTCTTCCAAAAAAACGACAAATTCTAAAGCGGTTTGCTGTTCATTAGGATTTAAATTTTCATAAATATAATCTTTTATTGTTTTGTGCATTTTTCTCACTTTATAATTTTAGCAATTCTGGGTTTAATAAACTTCACATAAATTTCGCGCATATAACCGAGAAAAAAATCATACAGCAGGAATGCAGCATTACCCGTACCCCAAAGAACATAAACCGCATAAACCCCGAAATCCTCAAGACCCTCAAGCATTTCTTCGGCGGAGAGGAGGATACATAAAATCTGATATGTTATAATTATTGCTGCATTGAAAATGCCTAGCTTTATGAAGAAGCGCACAACTTTATTTTTTATCTTGTCAAGGCAGAAACGCAGGGTAGGGTAGTAGCCGAAAAATGATAGAAAGAAAAAATCCGCTTCAATTTCGGGAATCAGCATAAACGACAGTAAGGCTACAGCAACGTATGATAAAAAAGCCCATTTTTTCCCGATTTGCTCGCTTATTATCCAAATAAATATTCCCGCAACTGCAGGCATTGCATAAGCAAACGACGGAATCAGTGAAATAAACATTACCATTACGCTGAGCGCCGAAACAATTCCGCAGAACGCGACGTTGAAAGTAGCTCGGGAAGATGATTTTTTTGGCATATCCCCTCCGATTAAGACTTGCTGTACAGCAGAAGGCTTTTTTCCTTTAACTCGCGGCCGTCGCGAAGTATTTCGATAAGGCGTTCGCGGTCGGAATCACGTATTGCGTCGCGATACTCTGTAATACAGTCGAGAATGCAGTTTATTTCGTTCAGTAAAGCTTTTTTATTGCACAAAAACAGCTCAGACCACATATATTCGTTGAGCTTCGCAACACGCGTCAAATCCTGGAAACTGCCCGCTGAAAAGCCGTCAAAATTAAGCATTGTTGGGCTTTTAACATAGGCGTTAGATACGACGTGAGCAAGCTGCGAGGTGTACGCGATGACTTCGTCATGCTTTTTTGGCGTTGAAACCACGGCTTTTCCAAATCCCAAACTGCTCGCGAGCGTCTGAAGCAAGTCAACGGCGATCTGTGGAGTGTTTTCGGTAGGCGTGATAATGAAGCTTGCACCGTCATAAAGGTTATCGGTCGAATAATCAAAACCCGAGAATTCGCGCCCCGCCATGGGGTGTGTTCCGACAAAAATAACCTCGCGTTTCGCAAGTACGTCGGTACATTCATTTACGACATATTCTTTTACGCCGCACGAATCAATAACAATGCTTCCTTTTTTGAAATTGTCAGCATTCGTTTTAACAAAATTAACGATTGCTTCGGGATAAAGGCAAACGATGGTGAGGTTAGCTTCACTGAGGCGTTCCGGGGTTATTTCTTCGTCAATCGCGCCTACCTCAAGAGCTTTCTTTATTGTTTCCTCATTCGTATCAATTCCCATGATATGGTGAAAAGTGTGTTTTTTAAGAGCTTTGCAAAACGAGCCGCCTATAAGGCCAAGCCCAACAACAGCAATATTCATTTTATTCAATCCTTTCAGTGGTGTATCACGTTAAATTACAATAATCATTATAGTACATAAGCGAAAGAAAATCAAGAGTTTTTATTACTTTTCTTGCTCGGCGAAATTTCGCCGAGCGGATTATGTTCGATTGCGTCGCGGACTTGTTCGTTTGCAACATGAGTGTAGATCTGCGTTGTGTCAAGGTTTTCATGACCTAGAACTTCTTTGAGTACGCGTACATCAACACCATTTTGATACATAAGAGTTGCGGCTGTGTGGCGAAGTTTATGGACTGAAAATCCCATTCCGCTCAGTCCTGATAATTTCAGCTTTTCCTCAATTATCTGCTCAACGCGGCGGTTTGAGATGCGCTTGTTCATGCGGCTTATAAAAAGAGCCTTATCGTTTACAGCGGGTCGAACCTTTATATAGTCTTCGTATGCCGATATGCAGGCATTGTTAAAGTAAACTATGCGCTCTTTGTTGCCTTTACCGGTTATTTTCATAAATGCAACTTGTTTTCCGTTAATATTTGTATTCGTGTAATCGTTTACATTTATTTTTACCAATTCGGAAAGACGCATTCCGCAATTCAAAAAAAATGTGATCATACAGTAGTCGCGATAATCCTCCCATGAATTAAGCGTAGAACAGGTTTTTAGCAGCTCCGTTGCTTGTTCAACAGTAAGGTGCTTCGGCAAAGCCTTTTTAGGCGTAGGAAGCTCAAGATTTTGTGCAGGACTGACTTCAAACCACATTTTTTTGATTGTGAGATATTTGAAAAACTGGCGCAAAGATACGGCTTTTCGCGCGCGTGCTTTTGACTGGTTATCGCGCTCTGAAGCTGTATAAGAAAGAAACGCGAGAATGTCGTTGAGCGTGACTGTCTTAACAAGTTCTTCGGATACATCGACAATTTTGATTTCGTTGAACGGTTCTGCTGAACCAAGCCGTTCCAATTTAAGATAACGCAGAAAAAGCCGCAAATCCGTATAATAATTCTTAACGGTCAGCTCTGAACGCATTTTAATTGTTGATATGTAGTTCAGATATTCCTGCAAGTAATCGGGACAATCTTCAAATTTCATATTATTTCTCCGTTAACGCCTTCCCTGAATTGCGTAAAATTTTAATTTTACGCAATTAGCTATTCGAGAATTTTTTAACTGCCCTTATTATAGCATTTTTTTACTGGAATTTCAAGGTAAACCTTATACGTGGGATACTTACTGGTAAGTTACCGGGAGACGTTCGACGAACCCCACGTTATCATCTTGCAGAATGATGTATTTCAGAAAGTGTTAAAACGCCTTCGAGCCTTAAACAGAATATAGGTTCTGTAAACGCTACATTATATACGCCTGGCGCATTGGTTTTACAAATATGAATATTGAGATACCCGCGATTTTTCAATCGTTTACGAAATGCTAATATAATTACATCTTGTGACATATATACTCCTTCGGGTTACTCGCTGGTAAGTACCCTAATTCATCTATATTTTTTCGGCGGCATATAGCCATTTATTTTATCAACCTCGGCAATATAACTTTTATACGGTTCGTGCCGGAATACTTGCAACGCGAAGTCCGAACAGCGCCGCAGAACCGGAAACGGCTGATATACACATAAACAGCAGCTTCGGCAATTATACCGCTCGGAACATATAACGCATTTGCAAATGTCGCATAACCGATAAAGCCTTTCAGACGGCGGCAAGCTGTAGACTTCTTCATCAACCAGGCGCGGCAACTCATAATTTATAAACATCACCTAGAGAATTTATAAAATCATCATTATTAAAAATATGCGATTCCATATCTTTAACATATTGTTGTATTAAAGAACGCTGATGTACAGTTAGTCGGGATTGCCTTTTTAAAAGATTATCCAAAAAGTTTATAAATCCTTGACACTTTATATATGTATCAATGCTGTTACCAGCTTGACCAAACACATAATTTCCCAGACGAGACAAATTGTAATCAACGTCTTTCTTAGTATAAATACTGACCTTTTCGCATGAGCCGAGAAAATTAAGCCAATATTTACGAATTTGCCACCTAGATTTATTAGTATCTTCACACGGAATTACAAATCTAAGATAATTATAAATAACACCGCGCAACTTTTCACCAAGCGGCAAGGGATTTTTTAAAAATGTAAATGCCCTATCCTGTTTAAAACAACATTCAAGACGTACCCAATGTTGATTGTGAAAACCACGTTCACGCGCTTTGTCATAAATTCTAATATAAAAATCCGAAGAATGACTGCCGAACGTTATTGATATTGCATCAGAATTACGCGTACCGTCATTTATGTGTCGAAATTTGTTACATCGACACACATAATTGCGTTTATTTGTATCTTTTAAAATCTTATTAATATCAAAAACATCAGCATGATCATCATAAGCCACATCTAATCGTGTAACGTGAAAAACGTCAGGATTATCAAGAACCATGGCAAAAAGAAGATCCCAATTCATAGATGAATATGTATCAAAATCACGGCAGCCCTGACCAGTCATTTCAACCAAAACAAATTTATCTTGTTGTGGATCACTGCTCTCTGTTGCGTGATTCCACATTATATGAACACCATCAAAAAAAATTCGTTTCATATAACCGTAAAATCCATATTTTGCTTCTTGAAATTCAATATCAGAAAAGCCGAGCAAGTTAATAACATCAAATATAGAATTGTAATTGCGAATAGTGAAAGAAAACCAGTCGATAAGAATACAATTTTCCATATCAAAATCAACTTTCATTTTTATTGAACCGCCTGAACAGTTCTAAGAATTAATTGATACGTATAATAAGTGATAACACAAGTTAGCCACAAAGAAGTAATTGATAACAGGGTTGAAATTGGAATATAATAATTCAGATACCCGAGAAAATCACGAAATCCAGACAGCAAATACTGCTTTATGTTTGCAAATGGAGAAGTTGGCAATAAAATAATAATAGCTTCAAACACTTTATTTGCAACATCATTTATGCCGTCAACTATACCGGAAAAAGCATTGCCAAAATTCATTTTAGCACCTCACTTCCATATCAATTTTTTAGTGCCGGTAATCAGACATGCAACAATATCATAACCATTATATTTGAATCGAGTCAAATCAATTTCTATCGTTTCATCTATCTTCTGATTAAGCCCACCAACATTCATTGTTGTTTGTACTTTGAAATAAAAAATAGGTTCTTTCGGATTCTCGACAAGAATCGTAATCAGATTATAGAAGTCGAATGGAATTGAAAAAGGAAATTTATCTATAATTGTTGTACTGGAAGTATCAAAATCAAGATTTTCCGTTTTAATTTCGGCTAAAGAATCAACAAATTCACGTATAGCAGATATATCACCATTTTGTTCTTCAACAAAATCCTTAATATTTTTTAAAATGGTAAGCTGCTGACTCTCGGTTAAATTACCATTTGCAATAAGTGTTGACATAGTTTGCAAATAACTCTGTATATCATCAAATTCAAGCGTACCGTTCTGAAGCGCTTCAAGAATTTGTTGTAACTTATCAATCGGTATGCCGTCAGCACTTGCAAGGGAGCCATCGGCATTGAACGCAAGCAAGCTATCCCTATTGAGCAGCCCGAAGCCGAGACCGCCAACAAGGGCGGCTTCATCTTCTGTAAGCGGTATATCAATAGAGCCTCCGCCCGTAATAGCGTTAAAATCGTCATCAGAAATATCATCATCAGGATAATACTGTTTACTATCTGAGTTTGTATTAAAACAAAGCCCGATAGGTAAACCATTAACATTAGAAGTTAATGTAGATAAAACAACACCGTCTTTAGATACAAAATCAGATAAGTCACTAAAAAAACCATAATAAGGAAATAAATCCCCGCCGCCAGTATAGCGCTTATAATAAAATAACTTATTATCATAAATGACATAAACACTAGAAAATAAAACAGTTGGAATAGTAAAGGAAACTTGAACACCTTCATCTCCGGCATCTAACGTACTATTATACCAACCAGACGGTAAACTAGGTATAAACAATGCAGCTTCGGCTTTAGTCATGTAACTAGTACCATTATATCGAACGGGTGATGTGAAGTAAAAATCGCCTTTCTGCAAGCCGATGCGAGTTGTGCCGGAAGGAAACGTAGCACCTTGAATTGGTCCTACAAAGTCAAAATCATAAGTAGGTACGCCAACATCTTCTTGTAATGCTTTCCCTGCTTTCTCACGAACGACGGAAAGCCAGGCATTAACGACCTGTTTTTTCATCTGTTCATAGCCCTCAGTAGTAAGAACAAGGGTGTCAGACAGAGCATTATAAGATAGATACTGCTTTATATTTCCAGAATTGTTAATTGCATCACAAATAGCCTGCGCTATTTCTAATTCATCACCGGTAAGTGAGGAATTAGGATAAACACGATCAATATCATGTACCGTTGTATTAGGATCCATAACCCAGTAAGAGACAAGTATAGAATTATTATTCTGGACTAGATTATGAAACGCGCTTCGGCATGACGATACAACGTCTTGATAGGCTTCTACCCCAGATTCAACGGCTTGTGAAATAAGTCCTGCGGAAAGCTCGGCAATCGCGCCCACGGCAAGCCCAAGGACTACAGCAGCGGCGGCAGCCATAAGAGCTTCGGCGCGTACAGGTAATGTAAAAAAGGTGAACGCCATTATAATAGCGAGCAGAACACTTATAATTTTTAGAGATTTAGTTTTTACCATTGAAATACCTCCCAAAAAGCAATCGCATTTCGCGCGGTCGCTCTCTCGCTCCGCGCGAAATGCTCTGTTCTATTCTTCATCAATTTCAGCATTTTTCTTTTTTCTCCTCTCGTTCAATTTGTCAATATCAATGCCAAGGCTGTTACTTTCGGTTGCCTGCATAAGTGCAAGAACATCACCATAAAGGCGTTTAGCCATACCGAAAGTATCATAAAGACGGGTTACACGCTTACGAATATCAAAAATATAGCTATCGCACTTTTCATCTATTACGAACCAGTATTTAACAGATATAAAACGTTTATGAAAAACAGCTACAAGAAGCCAGCCTTTAAGCCCGAAGCTGGTTAACTTCCTGTGCTTGAAATTATATTCCACAAGTCCGAGAACTTCGGAATTAACATCTTTGTAATTCTGCGTAATAAGGATTATGTCAAAGCCAAGCTGCCGATGAAGCCGCAAGAACATCATCCAAAGATAAAATTTCTTTTTATCATAATCCTTTTTAGGGAAAATGATAGCGGCTTCATCAATTACTACAAGCGTTTGATGCTCAACAGGTTTATCAAGAATATGATGTTCTTTTGCGTATTCCATAAGGAATTGAACGGAAAATTCGTTATTATCGAGAAAAACAAAATCCCCTTTGTGGCTTTTGTTGGTCTTAATGAGATAATTACAGATAACGTTAACGCCGCGTTTTAAGTTAATATCTATGCGTTCTGTAGCGTGGTAGGACTTACCAGAACCGGGCGTTCCGGTGTACAAACTTATCATTTCAAAATCACCTCGCTAAAATCGACTTGCCCCGAAATATCGGCATCTTCATATGAACATACTAAATCATGTTCATTGATATATAACAAAAGGATTTCGCCGACAAGCTCGGATCGGCTCACCAAATTTCTTTCAGCTTCGTTATCTAAAATCTTTACGATATTGGGATTAAGCATTAAATTATAACGCTGCTTTACAATCATATATACACACCTCCGAAAGTGCAAATTTATTCCCCCGTGTACGGGGGAATAAAAAGGGTTAGGCGCATTAGCCGGCTGCCTTGCCAAAAAATTTCTTTGCCATTTTGAACAGATAAACAACCGCATAAATGCCAAGACCTACAACGCCGATAGAAATGAGTACCGGGGCAACTGACGAAGCAAGATTAGTAAACTCAGTTGTAAGCTGAGAGCCGGCATCTGTAATAACCTTAGAAACCGCAGAATAACCGTCATCAGCAGAAGCCGCGATTGCAGAACCCGCAGTAGTAAGAACTACAGCAGAGCTAGCAGCTATTAACTTACCCTTGTTCATGATCTTGTGACCAAAAGCCTTTAACTTAAGCATAATTTTCACCTCCTTCAATTTTTAAAAAATACACATATAGAAGAGGTTACAAGATATCCTATAACCCAAACTATAGCACTTATGAAAATGCCGAGAAAAAAAGACAAGGAAAATAACGAAAAGAAAATTTCCATAACGCCCTACTTTCTGAAATGTCGAAAGACAACCGCACCGAATATCAAACCGAGGGAGATTATTACAAAAATGAGGGCAGTCAAAATATCGGCAAGATTTACTTTACCTTCAATAAGGGCTATACCGTTACTTTCAAAATAAGATTCAGTTCCGATAGTTTCAAGCCTTTCTTCAATGCGGTTCAATGTGCTTTCAATCGAATAAAGCTGACCGCTGTAATCAGCGGTTATTGTTGTCTCCGTTTCCTGTTCCTGTTCGGTCTGAACGTCCTGCGATTCTTCCTGTAATTCTTCCTGTGCTGACATCTGTTACTTCACTCCCCTGCCCTGATTGCGTTTTAGGTTGACTTTCGATTTTGGCAATGCGGCATTTCAGTATAAAAATTACAATGCCGAGCAATGCGAGAACTCCCAACGCCCACGGGAGAACAGCATATACGATTTCGGAAAACTCAGCCATTTTAAGCACCTCACGCAATGCTTAAGCCGACAAGCTTTCCTTTGCGGTCAAACTCGAAGTCCATAACACAACCTATGTTATCCGCAAGCTGTTCAACGGTCACGCTGAAACTGCCAAAAACACTAGGGCGCACAAACGAAGAATCAGCCGCTTCGCCGCAAGTATTTTCCTCGGGGTACGAATAAAATATTTTTAAACCCTCGATTTTTTCGCCGTCGTTATTTTCAAAATTGACGGACTTGAACCCTAACAATGTACAATTCATTTCTTGTACCTCCTTTAAAATATTATTCCATTTCGGAATAAATCAATTATATCACAAAATATTCCAAAATGGAATAGTAAAAAATGCCAAAAAAGAATAAAAAAATATATGAAATATGCTATAATGGAAGAAAAAGAAAAGGAGATAACAAAAATTGTTCAAAGAAACATTTGCAGCAAATTTGAAAAGGGCTAGAATAAATGCCGGATATACACAACAATATGTTGCAGATGTCCTGAACACATCACAAAGCAACATAACAAAATATGAAAATGGAACGTTAGAACCGAACATCGAAACAATAGGTCAATTATCGGAACTTTACAATGTTTCAACTGATTGGCTTTTTGGAATAATCAAGAAGAACTAAAATAACAAAAAGGAGAAAATGCCAAAATGTAAAAATATGTCTAAAAATGCGGAATGACTGCAAGTAAAGTCGATTTAAAACAATGAACTGTATCACAAAACAATATTAAATTGAAAGATGAGGACACAAAATGAATATCACAAATATTTTAATTATTAGCTCTATAGTATCATTCGTATGCACCATTATAATAACAGTTAGTATAGTAAAAATTAAAAATGTTCAATGTAAGCCATTCCAAAACAAAAGACCAGATTACCCGAATAAGGTTTTAGAGCTGCTACAATCTATAATTTCCATGCAACAGCATCAGATGCAAGAATTTGAAAAAGTTAGAAAAGAACTAGAAGTTAAAAACAATGACGGAGTAAAGCCAGGAATGAAAAAGCCTGATGTTGCGCATCATGAAGAAATGGTAAAAATCCATAAAGAACAAACAGAGATATTGAAAAAGATACTCGAGGCAACTAACGGTGAAGAGAAAAAGAAGATGCTTGAAAAATGGAAACAAGCAACAGATCTAATAAACAGCGAATATAAAGAATAATATATTTATCCACCTCTTGACAAAACACATACAATGTAGTACAATGTACCATGAAAGGAGTTGGTATTATGTCATTCTCAATCAGATTAACAGAACAGGAAAAGAATTTAGCCGACAGTTACGCGCGTCTTCACTCTTTGTCTTTAGGCGAAGCTTTCAAGCAGGCTTTATTTGAAAAAATCGAAGAAGAATATGATATAGCCGTATACGAAGAAGCCCACAAGGAATATGAAGAAAGCGGAAGAAAAAGCAGACCTATAGAGGAGTTGTGGAAGGAACTTGACTTATGAAATACCGTATAGAAACAACTCCGAGGTTTGACAAAGAATTTCGCAAACTTGACAGGTACACAATGCGAATGATAAAGGCATGGATAGAAAAAAATCTATCAGATTCCGAAAATCCCAGAACGCACGGAAAAGCCCTAACAGCAAACAGAAGTGGACAATGGCGGTATCGTATCGGCGATTATAGGCTAATATGCGAAATACGCGATAACGAACTTGTTATTCTTGCGCTGTCGATAGGTCACCGAAGAGAAGTGTATGATTAAAAACCGCTCTCCTCTGCCCTGTTCCAGAGCAAGCGAAAGCGGCGAAATTATGAAAAAATTGAAAAAACCCTGCAAACCGCAGAGCAAAGCGAAATTTCAAGGAAATATATGTAGATAGTACCCACCTATTAGCATAGGTGGGTTTCTGCTTGCCCGCGGAAAGCTCGGCGATACCCGATAAGTAAATATTCGATTGTTAAACGGAAGAATAGATATAATTCCCGGTTTTTTTCTTTTGTTCTCCTCTGCTTATGAACACCCGATAGCGGGCAGCTCATCCGTTCGGCTTCTTTTGTAACACAATTCCGCAGCACAATCAAGGGTTGTAAAATTTTTCCGTTTCATACTGTATCGGAAAATTTTTACAACTTTTTTGTTTTCATGCTGTATACAAAAAAGCAAGCCCTTGACTGTACTGCTGAATTGTGTGTCGAATACGCCGGAACGGAAATGAGCCACCCGCTCCGGAGGTGTTCAAAAATAAGCAGAAAGGAGGCAGGCAAAAGAATAAAAAAACCTAGAGTAACCAGCTCCGCAGGGAGCCAGTCAGGAGATGTTCAATCCTGAATTGAGGAAAGGGGGCAAGAACACACGAACGCTTGACTTTTTTTAAAAACTGTGCTAAGATAATAGCACGCGGAAAATCGGAAAGGACGGTATATACTACTATGGCACTTACTAAGGAAGATTTACAGGAGATTGCTCAGCTTATGAGCGAGCAAATCAAGCCTATCAATGAAAGACTTGACAGAATGGAAGAACGTCTTGACACCATTGAAGAAAACACTGAAATCACAAGGGGCGCAATCAATTCCGTTATACAATGGATAGACACCTACTGGCGGAACGATTTTGACAAGCCATTCCCTCCTAGAGAAAAAGACATAGTTTAATGAAAATGCCCTCGGAAGCTTTTCGGACTTCTGAGGGCAAGTTTCTTTATTGCACATTTCACAAAAATTTTACGCATAAAGCTGTTAAGCAAAATTTTTAAAGCGAAAATTTTAATTTTACGCAATTAGCTATTCGAGAATTTTTTAACTGCCCTTATTA
>USOZ01000004.1 GCA_900556525.1 uncultured Oscillospiraceae bacterium
GGCAGCAGGCGGCTTCGCCGCCCGCTCTTTCGGTTTGCTAAACAAACCGAAAGGCGTGCGCCCCGCACTGCGGTGTTTCGCATACAATGCAATTTGCTCAAAGTCGAAAAACATTGAGAGAAAATCTTGTGCATTAAAAGTATTGATTTTTCCGTCGACTATGCTATAATAATATTGCAATATAAAACTGCCACCGGGTAGTGAAGCTTACAGCATTCGCCGTACATCGTTAGGTCTTAGAAGATGTGCGCAACGAATGCTGTTTTTTGTTGGAGGATATATGAAAATAAGAAACCCATTTTCACAGCTCACTAAATCAGAATGGATTTTGTGGGGAATTTCCGCCGCTGTTGTTACAGTTTCATTCTTTTTCGGAGAAAATAACAGTATACTTAACCTCGTTGCCTCGCTCACTGGCGTAACATCTCTTATATTTGTTGCAAAGGGAGATGTTTTCGGACAGGTGCTTACCGTTTTGTTCAGCATAATGTACAGTATTATTTCGTACAGATTCCGATATTACGGAGAAATGATAACCTATCTCGGAATGACAGCTCCCGTGGCTTTGATGTCGGTAATAAGCTGGCTGCGACACCCATTTGAAAGCGGGAAAGCGGAGGTAAAGATCGAAAAGCTTACCAAAGCAAAAATAATTGCGCTTATTGTGCTTAATGCGCTTATAACCACGCTTTTCTATTTTATTTTAATGTTTTTTAACACCCCGAATTTGATTATAAGCACAATCTCTGTAACAACAAGTTTTGCGGCAGCATTTCTTCAATTTCTGCGTTCTCCCATTTACGCTGTCGCGTATGCCGCAAATGATATTGTGCTTATTATTTTGTGGACTCTGGCTTCATTTGAAAATCTGTCGTTTATTTCGGTGGTAGCTTGTTTTACAGCCTTTTTTGCCAATGACATATACGGTTTTATCAACTGGCGGCGAATGAAAAAGCGCCAGAATAAAATAACGGAAATAAATCGTCAAAGTTCATAAATTTTGTTGTTACAGCACTAAAAATATATAAAAAATTGAGATTGTAATTGCTTCGATTTTGTGATATACTTTGAAATACTTTCGCAAAAAAATAAAAAGGAGCGAAATTATGAAAGAAAAAGAAATTTACAGACGGGCTTTACGGCTGGCAGTACCAATGATGATACAAAACGGCGTTACAAACATGGTCGGGCTTGTGGATAACATCATGGTCGGAAGTCTTGGAACGGAAGCGATAAGCGCAGTTTCAATAGTCGGACAGCTAATATTTGTATTTAACCTTGCTATATTCGGCGGACTATCCGGTCCGGGAATTTACGGCGCGCAATATTATGGGCAAGGCAATACCGAGGGATTCAAAAACACATTCCGTATTAAACATTGGATATGCGGGATATGTCTGCTGCTCGGATTGCTTGTTTTTATTTTCGGCGGAGAGTGGCTGATTACAATGTATCTGCACGGCGAAAGTGAAACAATAAATCCAATATTGACTTTGGATTACGCCAAAAGTTACCTTCATATCATGCTTTTCGGACTTCCTCCGTTCGTTATAACTCAGATATATGCGGGAAGTCTGCGCGAAACGGGCGAAAGCGTTAAGCCTATGGTGGCCGGTATCGCGTCGGTCGTTGTTGACATTATTTTCAACTATTTTCTTATATATGGAAAATGCGGTTTTCCGCAGCTCGGCGTCAGAGGTGCTGCTATCGCTACAGTTTTCGCGCGTTTCATCGAAGCGGCAGTTGTAATTATCTGGACTCAGGCGCAGATAAAAACAAAGCATACATTTCTTATGGGAGCATACAAAACGCTGCGAGTTCCCCGTGATACTGCCGTAAAAATAATTAAGAAAGGACTTCCGATCTTCTTTAATGAATTTTTATGGGCAGGCGGAATTGCAGCGCTTACGCAGTGTTATTCAATAAAGGGACTGGAAATCATAGCCGGTCTGAACATTTCAAACGCTATATGCAATTTGCTTAATGTCGTTTTCATAGCGCTCGGAAACGCTGTCGGAATAATTATCGGGCAATTTCTCGGCGCAGGAGAATATGAAACCGCGCGCAAGAGTTCGTTTAAGCTGATGTGGTTTACGGGAATTGCCAGTGCAGTGCTTACTGTGATTCTTGTGTCACTTTCGGGTGTATTCCCCATGTTTTATGACACAACGCAGCAAGTGCGCGATTACAGCCAGTGGTTTATAATTATAACAGCGCTATTCTTCCCTATTCAAGGCTTCCTGAACGCACTTTATTTTACACTGCGTTCAGGCGGAAAAACATTCGTCACATTTCTTTTTGACAGCGTTTATACATGGGCTGTGCCACTTCCGATTGCACTTATACTCTGCAATTTTACCCAACTGCCAATTCTCGCGGTTTACGCGATTGTTCAGGCGGCGGATTTCATTAAACTTATCGTGGGATATACCCTTATTAAAAAGGGCGTTTGGATAAGCAATCTGGTTGAATAAGAAATCCCGCTGACAGCTATAAACTGTCGGCAGGATTTGTATTTATTCCTTAGGAGCGGATACCGTAATCGTTATTGAAATATTTTCAATATTCTTTTTCTTATTTATCTGCCATAACTGCGCTGAAGCGCCGTCGAGCGAACCGTCAGCAGTTCTCGCATCTTCGGGAACGGAAGAAACCCACTGATTGAAGAGATTTACACGGGTACATTTTCCGTCGTCGGACGAGGTATATGCTTTTCCGACAAGTTCGCACTCTTCCCCGTTTACGGTAAAGCTGTCAATCGTGATGATATATCCGGGATAAAGAGTTTCACCGTTTGAGATTCCGATTGCAGAGAAAGCAACACCCTTTGCACCGTTTATTTCACTGAAATCAAGACCGATAGTATATGTTCCCTCACCTGTGATAAGCGCATTTGTCGCCTTTATGCCAACTGTTTTATTTGTTGGGTCGTATACGTCGCCGACGGAATAACTTACGCCGTAATCGCTGCTCTGATACATTATCCATGCAACCGCCGCGTCATCTGAAGCGGCTATATCATTTTCGTCGGTCATGCGCTCCTTTGCTGCTTCAAGTGCCTGAGCCATTTCTTTTTCAGCATTTTCCTTTATTTCAGCTTCGGAAAGCGCAGACTGTTCAGAAAAACTTCTTTCCTTGAACAATTTCGACATACTTTCGTCTGAAATAAAGCCGCTGTTTCTGCGATAAAGGTTATTGCAGTCCCAGAGCATGGGGCAGTAATTGTAGAGATCGCAGTTGTTAAGGAAGTTGTTATAAAATAAGTCGGTATCGGGCTTCGGATTGCTTCCGTCAACGAGAACCGCATACTCGCCGATAATTACGCCATAGCCTTTTTCGGTGAACTTTGTCATTTTTTGAAGTAGATTGTTCTGCTCGTCGTAATCCTGCGGCGAGCCCCACTGATTTACACTCTTTGTTCCGCAGTAGTCCCAAGGTGTGTAATAATGAACGGATACAATCAGTTTATCCTTTGCGGTGTCCTCGGGCATAACGAAGCGGTCGTCGCAGGTACAGGTAATATCTGTGTTATAGCCTGCAATAAGCAGGAACCTGTCTGCATTCTTCCCACCCGTAGAACGTATCAGCTTCACAAATTCGCTGTTTATGAGGTTTGTCGTTTCATAACATTCGGCTTTTGAGAGGGTTCCCGAATCTGTGGCTACGTCTTTATCGTTAAGACGATCGCCAAGTTCTTCATTTGCCGACTCAAAAATGAGTTTATAGGAACAATCTCCGAAATAATCGGCGATCTGCGACCACATAGCCTTGTACATTTCCATTGCTTTTTCTCGTGTGGATTCGTCCGCAGAACCGAACATTCCCCACCAGCTTCCATCCCAGTGATCATTGATAACCACATACATATCGCAGTCGAGCGCATAGTCGACAATAGTCTTTACACGTTCGAGAAGCCGCGCGTCAATGGTATAATCACCGCTCTCGTAGTTCATTCCGTTTGTCCAAGCCACGGGAATGCGAAGACTGTCAAAACCGGCAGTTTTCATGCCTTCTATCATCTCACGGGTTGTAGTAGGCTGTCCCCAAAGACCTTCAAAGCTCGTCGGGTCAGAACCGGTCAGATAGCTCTTGTGTCCATAGGCTTCCATTGTGTTGCCCAGATTGATGCCGTTTCCCATAAGGCGGGTCGCTTCAAGCGCAGTCATTTCGTTGCTTTCCTCCGCTACAGAAACTTCGGGAGTTTCTGCCGCCGAAGCGGACGATTCCTGCGTCTGTGCGGAGTTTTCTACTCCGTTACAGCCTGAAAAAAGCATCACAGCCGCCAATGCAATCGCTGCAAAGGCATTTTTTCTTGTTTTCATCACGTTTACCTCCAAAGTGTGATAACGTTTACACCGCTTCACATTATATCATACTTTTTCCCAATTTACAATATTTTTGTGCAAAATTGCCATTGCCGTATTGTTAAAAAAAATCATAGCCGAATTGTGCGTTTTAACAAACACTTGACAAAGCTGCGTAAATATGCTTTAATTAAAATAGAATAAAATCGAAAGGATATTTTTATGGAACGCCGCGATAAAATCAATTATTACCTTGATATTGCCGAAGTCGTTTGCGAGAGAAGCACCTGTCTGCGCAGGCAGTTCGGCGCAATTATCGTAAAAAATGACGAGATTATTTCTACCGGATATAACGGAGCGCCGCGCGGCAGAAAAAACTGCTGCGATATAGGCGAATGTGTGCGTGAAAAACTGTCAATACCCCGCGGCGAAAGATATGAACTTTGCCGTTCGGTTCACGCCGAAGCAAACGCAATTATTTCCGCGTCACGTCAGCAGACAATGGGCGCGACGATATACCTTGCCTGTCACGACGCTAAAACCGGCGAGCTTATGGGGGGCGTAGAGCCTTGCTCAATGTGCAAGCGTCAGGTCCTCAACGCAGGAATAGAGAGAGTTATTGTCCGCGAAACAAAAGATAAATACCGCATTATAGATGTCAACGAGTGGATTGAAAACGATGAAAGTCTTTTCGGTCGCGACAGTTATTAAGTTTGTGGCTGATATAAATTAAATTCAGTTAATTTGAGAATTCTCCGCAAACCGAATTAAGAAAAATCCCGTCAAGCATTGAACGCCTGACGGGATTTTTTATTTGCTTCTTTCGATAAAATCAAAAACAGTACTCCAGTAAAGCTGCGGGTCGATTTCGGCAGACTGAGCATGAACTGCGCCGTAAATGACCAGTTTTTCTTTTTTGCAGGCTGCCGCGTTATAAAGCTCATCTTGCATATAAAAAGGCACAAACTCATCTGCGCTGCCGTGAATGAATAAAATCGGAAGCGCGGATTTTTTTACCGCGCTAATACACGAAGCGCCTGTTTTCAGGCTCCAGCCGTCCCTGAATCTGCAAAGCAGATCCACAATATTCAGAACTGGGAACGCAGGGAGATGAAACATACGTTTAAGGTTATATTTGAACTCGTCGTAAACTGAAGTATATCCACAGTCCTCGATCACAGCGATAACCTGTTCGGGCAGCTTATGCCCCGCTGTGAGCATAACGGTCGCAGCCCCCATGGAAACGCCGTAAAGAACTACTTGCGACGCATTTTCATCATATATGACACGTTTTATCCATTCGATAAGGTCGTACTGTTCCTTTTCGCCCATGCTCGTTTTTCGACCCTCGCTTAAACCGTAGCCACGCTGGTCGGGAAGCAGCACATTAAATCCGCGCGCATAGAACTGTTCGGCGCAGTCCGCCATATTCTTCCCTTCCGAGTCATAGCCGTGCATTATGACAGCCCAGCGGCTTCCGCTGTTTTTGGCGGCGATCCCGTGCAGAATTGTTCCGTCGCGCGCGGAAATATACCGCTCCACATAGTCGATATTTTTAAGCCATTTCCTTTTTTGTGCAACATTACCCGACGAAAATTTCTTATAATCGGTGTAGAGAAAAACTTTGTAAAAAAGCGCGCTTACCGCTGTTGCAAATCCTCCCGCAAGCGCCAGAAAACAAAGGATTTTTTTCAAATGACCGCCTCCTTTTTACGGAATTATTTCTTCGCCTTTATTTTATCATATCCCGAAAGCGTTGTCAATTCACATTTTTCTGCATTATTTCGCGCTGTACGGCAATATTTCCGCGGAGAATGACGTCTGCGCGCAAATAAACTCCCGTTTCATCTGCGCGTACACTCTTTCGGGTATCAACAAGCTCGTATTCACCGAAAAAATTCTCACAGTAATCATCAAACTGTCGAGTTAGGATACGCTCGATATCCGACGACTTTCTTGTAACGGAAATATCCTCGTATTCGGTATATGTATTTGTTTTGACCGTCCATGGCAGCTTTAATCCAAATAGTTCAAACGCCTGTGTTTCTTCCGTGCAGATTTTATTTGCACGGTCGATATTTCCGCTGTCCAAAGGAAAAACAAAGCCAAACAGCATAAGTTCGCGTTCATATTCGACAAGTCCTGTTTTTTGCTTTTCCATTGTTGTGTACGGCATAAAAAATTCGACAGTTTCGGTGAATTCCGCAATAATTTTTGCATTTGCATGAGTAATTGAAATGTTCCCCGCCCCGTCGTCGACAGCGCCGCTTACTACAACGCTTCCCTCTGCAACGCCGCTTCCTTTCGGATAAAGGAGCGTACCCGAATAGACCTGTGTTTCGAGAATAACGCCGGATTTTGCAGCTACAACATTACAAGGCGTACTTTGCGGGATAACGGGCGTTTCGGGAAAATCAGCCTCGTTAATGTAAACACTTAATTTGCTTCCGTTAAGCTCTACGCTCATCCATGCAATATCGGGAATACGCCGTTTTATATCAACTTCAACAGCGTTTACATCTACCGCAGGCGAATATGAGCC
The DNA here is from genome assembly GCA_900556525.1 of uncultured Oscillospiraceae bacterium. GTDB lineage: Bacteria > Bacillota > Clostridia > Oscillospirales > Ruminococcaceae > Ruminiclostridium_E. The sequence continues at coordinate 6,847 of USOZ01000004.1, forward strand.
GATTTCAACATTATTGAGAGAAAGAAGCTGGATCACCTGATTTTCAGAAAGTTTTTCATTTCCGTGAACTTCGATCTTCCATATAAAGCGCTGCAACATAAGAATAAGAAAAAGCCCCGCGATTGAGCCGATAACCAATCCGAAGCGACTGCGGTAGCACCTGACGCGAAAGTATATCCCTTTTCGCTTGCAGACGCGTGTTCTGACGCCGAAATTGCGTGAGGTCCGTGCAATTATGAGATAATCTTGTTTTGACGCGTCGGCGTAGATTATCCCGCCTTTTGAGCGAATATTTTTCAGCACTATTCCCTGCTGTATGAGCGCGGTTATAAACTCTTCGCCATACGCTCCTATGACAGAAAAAGTGACGTTTCCGAATAAACTATGCTTCACTTATTTTTTCCTTTCTTTTCATCAAGCGGTTCAAATGAAACAGAATGTAATGTTCCGCTTATAGAAGCGCCGCCGCTGCTGTAAGTGCGCATTTTCAGGTCAAGTCCAACTATCGTTACAGAGCATTTGGCGAGCTTCAGGCAAATCATATTCTCGTTTAAAACCAAAACCTCCCGACAGCATTCAATAAGCATATTTTCGTAATCCATTATCTGAATTGCCGAGTGTCGTTTTGTCCTGTTTCTGACATTTTCGTAACGTCGGGCAAGCTCGTTTATATTCATTGAATCACCTTCCGTTTCATATATATGTAGCAATAAAGCCATTCATGCCGCAAAAGAAAGGAAGGATATATTGAAAAGATTTATAATATCCGTAAAGGTATTCTGCTCCGTCTCTATGATAATTCTGCTGCTTATTTTTCCGAAAAACGCTTCACAAAGCGTTTCCGACAGCATACAGGTCTGCCTTGGCACGATTATCCCGTCAATGTTTGCCTTTATGGCTATTTCTACCTTTATTATAAATGAGGGTCTGCACAGCATAATTTTCAGACCGTTTTACTTTTTGCTTCATCGCGTTATACGTCTCGACCGAAGCACATTTGCTATATTTTGCCTTAGTCTTATCGGAGGCTATCCCGTTGGGATAAAGCTGCTGAAAGACAGAATTCGCCTTGACGAAAATTACCGTAAAACTGCCGAAAATTCAGCTATGTTTTGCTACTGCATTTCACCGTCGTTCGCAGTAACTATGATAGGATTAGGCATTTTTTCGAGTGCGGAAGCGGGAATGATCGTATATTTATCGAATGTTGCAGCGTGCATTACAGCCGCTATATTCATAGGGAAAAATAATGGCGTATCAGATAAAATCTGTTCAAAAACAAAAAGCGGCATGATATATGCAGTACAGTCATCGGCTCTTTCGCTTTTCACAGTATGCACCGTAATTGTTGCTTTCAATGTAATTCTCTCTATGTGTTCAGAACTGTTCAGAACGGCAGGAGTAACGCTCGAGCCGTCTGTTCTTGGCTTTTTCGAGATAAGCAACCTTTTAAAAATGACTTCGGATTTAAATATGCTGCCGCTCATTTCCGCGATAAGCTCTTTCGGAGGAATATGCGTTCTTGTGCAATGCACGGCGATATGCGGCGGAGCATTCTCTCTAAAGCGATTTCTGATTTCGCGTATTCCTATCGCATTTTTAAGTGGAATTTACTGTGCGGTATCCTTGCGGCTATTCGACATTTCAATTCCTGCTTCCGGCGCAGTACATTACACATTTGAATTTAACGCAAATCAAATCGTACTGCCACTGCTAATGGCAATGAATATAATTCTTTTCAACAAAAAGATAAAAAATTTACGAAAGGGGTAGAAATTCAGCAAAAAATGTGTTATAATTAAGAAAATACATATTAAGGCGACGTATCCGCGCCTTATGGAAAGGATTGAGGTATCATGAAAAAGAAATTGTTCGGTAACAACATAAAGCCCGCCTGCAAATACTGCGAGCTTTGCAAGGCTCTCGAAAACGACAAGTTTGAATGTGAAAAATTCGGCGAGGTTAAATCTTATGATTCCTGCAAGAAATTTGTTTATAATCCTTTAAAGCGTATTCCTAAAAAGGAAGTTCTCCTTGCAAACTCCGATGTAAATAATATTGATTTCTGACTTTTAGCACATTTTTTCTTTGTTTAAATTGTACAAATTTACTCAACTGGGTTGGTGCAATATGTAAATTGACTGCAAAGAGGAAATGTGCTAAAATTGTTTTAGCAGATGTAATCGGTTACATACTGTATACATGGTGAATATGGAAGCTCAGGCTTCTAAGAAAGGAATAATGAAGAATGAAATCCAGCAAGAAAATTATTGCGGCTGCCCTTGCAGTATCAACTGTATTCGGCATATCGGCTTGTGGTCAGAGCGGAGGCGGACGAACCGAGAACACGCTGACTACTACAACAACAGCTATGATTACGACAACGGAGGATGAAATATTTGACAACCCTGTTGACGTAGGAAACGTAAACCTCGACGTAACGGACAATGATACCGACATTTCCGGCACAGTTGTACGCTATATCGGCTGTTACGACCTAAGAACTGCAGGCGATATAAAGCCGGCGTATAAATACTTTGAGGAAACGTACAACGCAACTATCGAGGTCGAACTTTGTGCTGATAACGCAATAATGGAAACTCTTGCGAAATATATGGCAGCAGATACATCTCCCAACCTTGTTGACGCACGCGACAATACTTTCCCCTACCTTATTTCAAAGAACTCATATGAGCCTCTCGACGGATATATCGATCTTTCCGCACCGCAATGGGACGGAGTAACCGATATCATTGACGGATATCAGCTTAACGGAAAGCACTATTATTACCCATGGGCATACTTCGTTTCGCCCAACTTCCTCATCTACAACAGAGGATTGTTCCAGGAATATGGCATTAAAGACCCTAAGGAGCTTTGGGACGCAGGCGAATGGACATGGGACGCGTTTTATGACTGTATGATTCAGTTCAAAAACAACAGCCAGTATGAAGATGCACTCGGTTTATACGGCGCAATAAGCACAACCGCTATCAATTCAACCGGTGAAGCCCTGATAGGATTTGAAAACAACCAGCTTGTAAACAATCTTCGTTCTGCAGGCGTTGAGCGTGCACAGCAGTTCCTCGAAAAGCTCAAAAAAGAAGGCTTGTCTTCGCTTTTCTACGGAACTTATTCCAACGTTGACCACTATCCTATAATTGACGGAAATGCAGCTTTCCAGTCTGTCGGCGACTGGAAAATCTCGGATTACTCAAGATATCAGAAGCTCAAGGCTAAAAAGGGCGAAGATATAGATATTTTCTTTGTTCCCTATCCGAGAGATCCTTCGTCCGATGAATATTACTATACGCTCGATACGTTCGGATACATGGTTCCTGCAGGTTCTAAAAATATTCAGGCTTCCTGCATTTTCATTAACTGTGTACGTCTTAGCCAGACAGACCCCGAGCTTAAAGAAGTCACCCGCGAGAGCATTATGAAGTCAAAGGCATACACCGAAGAGCAATATGAACTTTGGAGCTACTTCCATGATGTAAACAATTTTGATCATCTGGTAGTTGACTATGCAACCTGCTTCGATACAGATACGATAAACAACACTATCACGCCCATGCTTGAAGATGTTCCATTCGTTACAAGTGCCGAAAATGATAATTCGTGGACAACACTCAGAGAAACGAATTACAACATAGTTGATTCTAAGATTCAGGAAATTAACGCTCTCATAAACGGTCAGTAAATTCAAAAACAGCCCCGATTTATTCGGGGTTGTTTTTTATACAAAAACCCCGCCTTTTGTAGATACAAAAAGCGGGGATGCGTTTATATTGAATACGATTACTTGCCGAGAGCAGCTTTTGTTACAGCTACAATGTTTTCTGCACAAAGTCCGAATTCTTTCAGTAATGCGGCCGCAGGACCTGAATGTCCGAAGCAGTCCTTTACGCCGATTTTGATAACAGGAACAGGGCATTCTTCGGTTACAACGTTCGCAACCGCTGAACCTAAGCCGCCGATAACGCTGTGTTCTTCAACGGTAACGATCTTACCTGTCTCCTTTGCAGCCTTGATAATTATATCACGGTCAATAGGCTTAATTGTATGGATATTGATAACACGGGCGTCAATTCCCTGCTCTGCAAGCGCCTTGCCTGCTTCGATAGCCTCGCCTACCATAAGACCGGTTGCGATAATTGTAATATCCTTGCCGTCCTTGAGCTGAACGCCTTTTCCAATCTCGAATCTGTATGTTGCCGCGTCATTGAAAATGGGAGCAGCGAGTCTGCCGAAGCGCATATATGTCGGACCTACAAAGTCTGCCATTGCAAGAACCGCAGCCTTAGCTTCAACATCATCTGCAGGGTTGATAACGGTCATATTTGGAATCGCAGTCATGAGCGCAATGTCTTCGTTGCACTGATGAGAAGCGCCGTCCTCGCCGACAGAAATACCCGCGTGAGTTGCGCCTATCTTTACGTTGAGTTTCGGATAACAAATGCTGTTTCTTACTATTTCAAAAGCGCGTCCTGCCGCAAACATTGCGAACGAACTTGCGAATACGAGCTTTCCTGTTGTGGCAATACCCGCCGCAACGCCCATCATGTTTGCTTCCGCGATTCCGCAGTCGAAATGCTTATCGGGGTATGCTTTCTTAAAAATGCCTGTCTTGGTTGCAGCTGCAAGGTCTGCGTCGAGTACTACTAAATCAGGGCGCTTTTCCGCGAGCAGAACAAGACCCTCACCGTAGCTTTCACGAGTTGCTTTCTTTTCCATAGCTCAAAAATCCTTTCTTTACTTCTGTAATTCATCGAGATGAGCCTGAAGCTCGCCCATTGCAATTTTGTACTGTTCTTCATTCGGTGCTGCGCCATGCCATGCAACATTGTTTTCCATGTATGAAACGCCCTTGCCCTTGACAGTTTTCTGAATAATTACCGTAGGCTGATTTGCGATTTTTTCCGCTTCGTTGAGCGCATTTTCAATCTCATCAAAATCATGACCGTTTATAGTGATAACGTGCCAACCGAACGCGGCAAACTTTTCGTCAATCGGATACGGACTCATTACCTGAGTTATCGGACCGTCAATCTGAAGATTGTTATTGTCAACAACATAAACAAGATTATCAAGCTGATAATGTGCGGCAAACATTGCGGATTCCCATACCTGACCTTCCTGAATTTCGCCGTCGCCCAAAATAGCGTAAACCTTATAGGTTTCATTTGAAATCTTTCCCGAAAGAGCCATGCCGCAAGCTGCTGAAACGCCCTGTCCGAGTGAACCTGTGCTCATATCAACGCCGGGAACTTTGCCGAGAACGGGATGTCCCTGTAAACGTGAGTCGATCTTGCGAAGCGTTTTAAGCTCTTCAACGGGGAAAAAGCCTCTGTGCGCAAGAACCGCATATAAAGCGGGAGCGGTATGTCCTTTTGAAAGAACCAGACGATCGCGATCAGCCATCATAGGATTTTGGGGATCAACGTTCATTCTTGCCATGTAAAGGTAGGTAAGCATATCTGTAACGGAAAGAGATCCGCCCGGATGGCCGGCCTTTGCGTTATAAACGCCTTCGATAATGCCCATTCTGACCTTTGTTGCAGTTATTTCAAGCTGCTTTTTTAATGTTGCGTCCATATTAGACCTCCTGTACTTTTTAAGCGGTTTCCCGCATTGAGTTTCAATTAAAGTGTTTCAATATAATCAATTATCTGACTTATCGGAGAATTGTTGTTATCGCTGACAATCAGCTTTGAGGCACTTTTAACCTGTTCTTGTGCATTTGCTACGGCAACTCCCAGATCTGCGGTTCTAACCATGTCGTAATCATTGCCAAAATCGCCGACAGCAACCGTGAACAAATCTTCTTTTCCGAGCAAACTGAGCAGCTTTTTATAGCCGAATCCCTTGCTTATGCCCTCAGGCAGCATTTCATAATACATGGGCGACGAATGAACCCAGTTTACGTCTTTTTGACATTTTTCGTGTGTATATTGAATGACGCGGCCTATTTTTTCAGACGGATATGCAATCAAAACTTTTAACCAATCACCTTTCGGGGCTTTATCAAGACAACAGTGAACAGCTTCGATCTGTTCGATTGCAAGATGTTCCTTAACAGTTTCGTTGTAATCAGTCACATAAACAGCCTCGCCCCGAAGAATCTCAATTCCTATATCGGGAAACTCGTTTTCAAGCTCGCGTATGTAATCATATGCACAATCAGGCATTGAGCTGTGCCACAAAAATTCCCGCCGATTAAAATCATAAACAGCCGCACCGTTAAAAATTACGCACGGAATGTCTACACCGATTTTTTTCACGACATTTTCAGCCATCGCAACTCCGCGGCCGGTTGCGACTGTAAATAAACCGCCGCCGCTGAGGAATTTTTCAATAGCGTTAAGATCCTTTTCGGAAATTCGCTTATCGTCTGTAAGCAGCGTTCCGTCAAGATCGCTCATTAAAATTACTCTTTTAAAATCCATATTATTTTATACTTTTCAGAAATTTTACAAAATATTCGGGAAGCTCGCTTTCAAATTCCATATATTCGCCGCTTACGGGGTGAATAAACCCGATCTTTTTTGCGTGAAGGCACTGCCCTCCAAGCGATTTCGATTTACCGTTTCCGTACACCTCGTCGCCCGCAATCGGGTGACCGATATATGCCATGTGAACGCGAATTTGATGCGTCCGACCTGTTTCGAGCCTTAGCCGCAAATGTGTATATCCGGGCAAATTTTCGAGAACGTGATAATGCGTTATTGCTTCCTTGCTGTTTTCGCTTGTTACGCACATCTTTTTTCTGTCAGCTTTGTTCCTGCCTATCGGAGCGTTAACCGTCCCGTCACTTTTTATTGAACCGACAGCAACAGCCTCATATTCGCGCGTAAAGCTGTGAACTTTTATCTGTTCTGCAAGCCCGTGGTGCGCAAAATCATTTTTTGCCACGATCAAAAGACCGCTCGTGTCTTTGTCTATTCGATGAACAATACCGGGACGAATTTCGCCGTTTATTCCCGAAAGACTTTCTCCGCAATGGTACATAAGAGCATTGACAAGCGTACCGGAAGAATGGCCTGCGGCGGGGTGAACGACCATGCCTTTGGGTTTATTCACAACCAAAAGGTCGTTATCCTCATAAACGATTTCAAGCGGAATATTCTCAGGCAAAATATCAACACATTCAGGCTCGGGAATAATCAGACAAATTTTGTCACCGCTGTGAATCTTATAGTTTTTTTGAACATTCACGCCGTTCACTGTGCAGCTTCCGTTTTCTATCAGACGCGCTGCGGCAGTCCGGGTAAGTTCGATTTCTTCCCTTTCGGAAAGAAATTTATCCAACCTGTCGCCTGACTGCTCCACAACAAATTCAAGGCTGTTCATTTGTCCGCCTCTTTACTTTCAGCAGCTTTTTTTTCGTTCTTTTTGTCCTCCAATATGAACAAAACGGCAAAAATAATACCACCGCAGACTACGCAAATATCAGCAAAATTAAAAATTGCAAAATTGATTATCTTAAAGTCGATGAAATCAACAACATATCCGAGAAAAACACGGTCGATAAGATTGCCTAATCCTCCTCCTGCTATTGCCGCAAGCGAGAAAAGCTGTGCATATCCTTTTGTGCGTCCCGAAAAAATGTACCATTCTATTACACAAATCATAATTATCGGCAATATTGTCAGCAGAAGCTGCTTCCCCTCAAGCAGGCTGAACGACATACCGGTATTTTCACAATATGTCCAGTTCACCCACTCTGTTTCGCCGAATTTTATAATGGGAATTGAGCCTTGCGGCTTAACATAGCTTACGGCAAGCCATTTTGTAAACTGGTCCAACGCCGCAAGCGCTATTGTTGCCGCAAGTGCAATCAGTGGTAATTTTTTCTTTTGCAATGGTATACAATCCTTTCACCGGTTTGAGGATACAGATTTTTATTGTTCAAACAAAAAATCAGCATTACATACAGGAGAGCCATACAAAAATGTACGGCTCTTCTGTTTTATGCTTTACTTTGAGAGAACACTTGCGCAGCGTTCGCAAAGGTCGGAATATTCTGCATTTTTTCCGACAGTATCGGAGTATGTCCAGCAACGGGCGCACTTTTCGCCGTCAGCCTTTACAACAGTTATCGAAAGACCTTCAACATTTCCGTGGAACTCGCCTTCGCCGTCCGCAAGCTCAACTTGCGATACGATAAACGCCTTATTTAACACAGGAAGAATGTCGGATAAGTCATCATTTGTATGAAGAATTACCTTAGCTTCCAGCGACTTGCCTATAACCTTTTCATTTCTCTTCTGTTCAAGCGCAACAAGCACATCATCGCGAATTGCGTGAATCTTGTCCCACTTTGCGGTATCAACGGAAATTCCGGTCGCTTCAGGCATACGATTGAATACAACATTTCTTGCATCGTCGCCGCTCTTCTTAGGAAGCTCCTTCCATATCTCATCTGCCGTAAACGTAATTATAGGCGCAATAAGACGAGTAAGGCCGCTGAGAATGATATACATTGCCGTCTGAGCCGCGCGTCTGTCCTCGCCCTCGGCTGCTTCACAATAAAGTCTGTCCTTGATAATATCAAGATAGAAGTTAGACATATCAACAACGCAGAAGCTGTTGATCGCATGATAAGCGTGGTAATAGTCCATATCTTCGTAGGACTTCTTAACTTTTTCGATAAGGCTATCGAACTTTGAAACAGCCCACTTGTCAATGTCGGTAAGCTTATCGAGAGCTACCATGTCCGTATCGGGATTGAATCCCTTTCCGTTGCAGAGATTGCCAAGCATAAAGCGAGCAGTGTTACGGATCTTGCGGTAAGTTTCTGAAAGCTGTTTTAAAATGTCTTGTGAAACACGAATATCACTATGATAATCAAGCGATGTTACCCAAAGGCGAAGAACGTCTGCGCCATACTGCTTGATGACTTCTTCGGGTACAATGTAGTTGCCCTTGGACTTGGACATTTTTTCGCCCTTTCCGTCAACAATCCAGCCATGAGTGCATACAGCCTTATAGGGAGCATGACCAGTACACGCAACAGACGTAAGGAGCGAACTCTGGAACCAGCCTCTGTACTGGTCACAGCCTTCAAGGTAAAGATCAGCGGGAGAACGAAGATAATCACGTTCTTCGAGAACGGCAGCATGGGTACAGCCGGAATCGAACCAAACGTCAAAAATGTCCATTTCTTTTGTAAACTCGCCGCAGCCACATTCACATTTTACGGTATCGGGGATAAATTCGGAAGGATCCTTTGAATACCATACGTCAGAGCTTTCTTTTCTGAATAGGTCGGAGATCGCCTTGATAGATTCGGGAGTAACAACGGGCTTTCCGCACTTCTTACAATACAGAACAGGAATCGGAACGCCCCAGCGGCGCTGACGTGAAATACACCAGTCGCTTCTGTCGCGAACCATGTTCTTTATGCGCTCTTCGCCCCAACCGGGAATCCACTGAACCTCTTCAATAGCCTTAACAGCTTCGTCCGCAAATTTTTCAACGGAACAGAACCACTGTTCAGTAGCGCGATAAATAATCGGCTTATGGCATCTCCAGCAATGAGGGTACTGGTGAACGATTTTTTCAATAGCAAGCAGAGCATTAAGCTCTTCCAGCTTCTTTGCGATAGCCTTGTTGGCTTCATCTGTGGTAAGTCCGGCAAATTCGCCCGCTTCATCAGTGAGCTTTCCCTTGCTGTCAACAGGAACAATAATCTTGAAAAGCCCCTTGTAACTGTTGCATACTTCATAGTCCTCAACACCAAAGCCGGGAGCTGTATGAACGCAGCCTGTACCACTGTCAAGCGTTACATGATCGCCGACAATCATTATGGACTTGCGGTCAAGAAAAGGATGCTGAGTTTCAAGCATTTCAAAGTCCTTACCGACAAAGCTGCCGTGCGTGGTGTAGTTCTTTACGCCGATTCCGTCCATAACTGTGGAAACAAGCTCGGTCGCCATAAGCAGATAATCGCCGCAATGCTTATTATCGGAGTCCTCTATCTTAACAAAAGTATATTCATAGTTAGGACCAAGACAAATTGCGAGGTTTCCGGGCAGAGTCCATGTCGTGGTTGTCCAAATAACCGCATATGCTCTGGAAAGATCAATATCAGTGCCGCTGAGCTTACCCTTATCGTCAGTGATCTTGAACTTTACATAAATCGAATGACACTCGTCGTTTTCGTATTCAATTTCAGCTTCTGCAAGCGCAGTATTGCAGTCGGCGCACCAGTAAACAGGCTTTAAACCCTTGTACATAAGCCCACGCTGCGCCATTTTTCCGAACACTTCGACCTGCTTCGCCTCAAATTCAGGCTTGATTGTAAGATACGGGTCGTCGAAATCGCCCCAAACGCCAAGACGCTTGAACTGAGCCTTTTGACCGTCAAGGCAGGAAAGCGCAAACTCACGGCAGCACTTACGCAATTCAACAGGATCAATCGCTCCGCTGTCCGCGCCTATCTGCTTGAGCGCTTTAAGTTCGATCGGCAGACCATGACAGTCCCAACCCGGAACATACGGTGCCTGATAACCGGACATGGACTTGTACTTTACAATAATATCCTTTAAAATCTTGTTAAGCGCGGTACCCATATGAATATCGCCGTTTGCATAAGGAGGTCCGTCGTGAAGAATGTACTTAGGTAAACCCTCGTTTTTCTTCTGAAGCTCATAGTAAACCCGATCGGTTTCCCATTCCTCAAGCCATTTCGGTTCTCTTGCGGGCAGATTTCCCCTCATCGGGTAATCGGTCTGCGGCAGATTCAGTGTTTCATTGTAATCCTGTGCCATTGACGTTATGTCCTTTCTTTTAGGTTATCTTCTTTTCTTTTTATTATTGTTGTTATTGCCTGTATTGTTGCCGAATTCCAGCTTTTCATACTTTGTGCTTCTGTTGTTGTTCTTAGCCTTGTTTTTCAGAAAATCGGGTGTATCGTCTTCTTCGTCGGTTTCACCGCCAAAAGCGTTTTCAACAGAAAATCCGCCGGGTTCGTCGGTTTCTTCAACTTCTTCGGATTCAGCTTCCTGAACGGGAATTTCAGCAAAAGAATTTACAACTTTAATGTCGGAATCGTCTTCTTTTTCTTCGTCAGCCACTGCAACACCTTCAGCAGCGCTTGCCTTCTGCTGTTCAAGCAGTTCGCGTAGTTTCTCGGTATTATGGTCGACAGTAGTTTCCTTTATAAATTCGTTTTCACACTGCTCGGGAATTTTCTTGATAAATTCCATATGATTTGTGTATTCAACGATAAGACGGGTTCTGAAATCCTCCGCTTCGCGCTTAGTACGGGCAAGAATTTCCTTATCAATTTCCGTCTGAATTTCCATTTCGGTGTGAATATCATTTGCTTTCTTGGTCGCTTCATCTTCAATGCGCTGTTTTTCCGCAAGTGCATCAGCAATGATTTTTTCAGCTTCCGCCTGTTTCTGCGCAACAATCGCGTCAGCGTCGGCGATCATTTTGTCGCACTTATCCTGCGCTTCTTGAATCATTTCGGCAGACTTTTCCTTAGCGGCAGCGATAACCGCATTACCCTGCTTCTGTGCACCGAGAAGAGCCTCTTTTAATGCGTCCTCATCTTCACGATACTCTTGGATCTTACTGGCAAGAATATCAAGCTTTTTGTTGAGTTCTTCTTTCTCCTTGTTATTTTGCAAAATTTCCATTGAGATTTCGCTTAAATACTCGTCTACTTCCTCTTTTTTGTAACCGCGCATTGCTTCCGAAAATTTTCTTCCGCTGATTGCTGTTTCCATGTAAACCCTTCCTTTCCTTTGCCGGATATTTACGAATCAACTGTATTTTTTCAGCTTTATTCTGAGTCGTCCTTTTTTCGTTTCCGAACCGCCGGGAATAAGTACAAATTTACCATATCCGCGCATGGTAAGAATGTCCCCGTCTGTAAGAAGTTTGCTTACATTTGTGCAAACCCCGTAATTGAGCATAAAATGCCCCAATTTTATGTAATCCGCCGATTTTTCGCGGCTTAATCCCGATACTGCACTTACAACACAATCGGCGCGTAAAGACGCAACGACAACATTTTGTTCGGTAAACCGAATTTCGGGAACAGCGCGGGTTATACCCTCGCTTGCCGAAACGCCTGTTCTACCGATTTTTGTAAGTCCCGAGATAAGCGAAAAAGCTGTTTTAGTGCAAAAAACAATCGCATAGCCGTCGGCAGTTAATATATCTCCTATCTGATCCCGATTTATTCCGAGAGAAAGAAATGAACCGAGAAAATCCCTATGACTTAGGGAATCTGCACTCCGAAAAGTAAATGTCAGAGAATAAAAGGGAAAAATTTCCGTACCGCCCTCAGGGAAAACGCACAGCATTTGCCTTACGCAGTTATCAGAACCGCCCCAAAAACAGAAATCCACCCCGCGCTCTTCAAGAAGTTCGCGCGCATAACGCTGTTCAGCCTCATTAAGAAAGGCAGAAAAGCCTGATCTGTTCCGCTTTTCGGAAACGGCAAGCAAATCGCCGACTCTGAGCCGCACCGATTCTCTGACCGAAAGTTCTTTCATCAGATAAAATCAGCGTTATTGCCGAGTTCGTCAATCATGTCGCCCGAAATGTCAACATTAACGGGAACAATAATGTAAGTCGTGTTTGCAATGCGTTTCAGCTCGCCGTCAGTTGCATAAGCAACGCCGCCGAGAAAGTCGATAAGACGATTTGAAACGTCTTTATTTGTGTTATCAAGGTTAAGAACTACAGTTTTCTTGTTCTTGAAATGGTCTGCGATAGCGGCAGCGTCGCTGTACTTTTCGGGCTTTACCACAATAACCTGTAAATGAGTCGTTGCGGGAATGCTCATCATCTTGCTGCTCTTGATAGATGACTTTGAGGGACTTGAATAACTGTCATCAAAGCTTACGGTTGACGGTAAATCGTCCGAATAATCGTTATCTGAGCCGTAATCATCTTCCCCGTTGTTATAACCGGTAATTTTCTTGAATTGATCCATGAAACCCATGAGTGAATCCTCCCAAAATTAGTATTTCCTATATCCAAATAGCAAGCTTCCGATTCTTACTATTGTTGAACCATATTTGATTGCCGTTTCAAAATCGCCCGACATACCCATTGAAAGCGTATCTATGAGAAACTTGTTATTTTGAGCAAATTTCTCACCAAGATCGCCGTATAACCGCTGCATACGCTCAAAAAAGTGCTCTGAACTTCCATTATTATCAACGGGCGGTATCGTCATAAGTCCTCTTATTTGCAACCCGGGCAATTCTCCCGCCTGTTCGGCAAGTTCAAAAAGCATTTCCGGAGCAATGCCGCTCTTGCTCTCCTCACCGCCTATATTGACTTCAAGCAGAATATCCATTGTCCGATCCGCAGACGTTGCACGGCGGCTTATCTCCTGCGCCAATTTTATGCTGTCAACGGAGTGTATCATATTCACTTTATCAATGATATACTTCACTTTATTCGTCTGAAGTCCACCGATAAAATGCACTTCGCACGGAGAGTAGCTTTCGCGCTTATCCAAATATTCCTGAACACGATTCTCTCCGAGCAAATCAATTCCAAGTGAAACTGCGTGATTTACGATTTCGGGCGGAACCGTTTTTGTTACTGCCATAAAGCGCACATTGTCAGTTCTCCCCGCTTTGAGCTTTGCTTCTTCAATTTTTTCCGAAAGACGGCGATAGCTTTCCGTTACCGCGCTGAGTCTGTTATCCGATAATTTTTCCGTCATACAAATCCTTTCCTCCTACAATTACTGTATCATATAAGGAGATATATCCGTCCAAATTGCTGGTATTCTCAACGAGAGTGTAATCCTCCTCGGAAATAATCTGCTTTATCTGCTTAAAAACAACTTCTATACCTTTTCTGGTATATACGCCCGCTTTTCCGTCTACTATTCGTATAGCGCTTGTCGGTATGCGTATTCCTTCGTAGTTGTCCATAAGAAGTTTAACTTGAGCCACTCGCCCGTCAACAAATTCAGAGGAAAACGTATCACATTCAAAGATACAAATGCTGCTTCCGTCTTCCTGACGTTTAAGGCTCACAACTTTCGCGTCAACATCCTGCTGGGAATATCCTACACGAAGCGTTACTTCGGCGCCCTCAAACACAGTTCCCATGCGAACGGTATTAAGAATGGCAACCATGTACCACTTATACCCGTCTATCAGCTTTCCGATAACTCCCGCAGGATTTGATTCCGCAGTGTCCGCCGCAAGTATCTGCTCGATTTGCTCTTTTGAAAGGTCAAAAACAGTTTCGCTGTTAAGAATATCCTCATAGCCATCAACCGAGCTTACAAAATAACCTGTTTCTCCGATCGAGACCGCATAAGGATCGCGTGAGATCTGAGCTTTAAGCTGCGTAATCTGATTGTTTATATCCTGAATTTTTTCAGCATACGAAGTTTCAGTTCCTTTAACAATCTCTTTTTTACTGCGAAGATTAAGCATATCGCTTTTCAGCGCCGAAGCGGATTTATAATCTCCGTCACACAAATGCTGCATCATTTCGGAATGCTTGTCATATATTTGATTCGAGAAAGACTCAAGCTGGGAGCTGTCGGTTCCGACGAGTGCCTGGGCGTCCTGCAAAACGGTTCGCCGAGCGATAAGATCGTCAATCTGCTGCTGATATGCCAAGTCGGACTGATTTCGATAAACCTCGGCAATTACAGAGTTCTTAGCAATTTTATAGCCGTCGGGGTGAGTATAATTTATTACCCCGTTAGCGTGGTACGAAACCAGCTTTTCATTGCGGACATAAATGCCCTTAAAACCGATATAATCGGTGGTGGTATAAATTGCCGCAACTTCCGTCGTAATAGGATTATAAAAATGAATTACAAGCTGGCTTACTATCATGATAACGAAGAACAAGCCTATCAGAAGCCAGATTATACGCGTCGTAAGAGCGCGTTTTTTATCCGTATCTGCCATGACTGCCCCCTTATATCAATCAGTTTTCCTTGTCATCCTTTTCAAAAGCGTCAAGCAGAGAAATAGGTCTTAAAGGTGTGATCGTAGAAATTGCACCTTTATAAATAAGGTTCTGTCTGCCATCAGAGTCAAGTATAACAGTGTAATTGTCAAATCCCTTTACAATTCCCTTAAACTGAAATCCGTTTGTAATGTAAATAGTTACCGGGATATGTTCCTTTCTTGCCTGATTAAGAAACACATCCTGTAAATTCATATCCTTTGCCATTTTTTTATTTCCTTTCTTTCTGTAAAATTAAGTCTTTAAGCCTAGAATAAATTTATTATAGCATACTTTTTTACAAAATGCTAGATTTTTTCAATAAAAATTCTGCATTTTTTAAAATTTTTTCGTAATTGACGGATTTTGTCACTGAAATATGCTGTATTCTTGTATCTTTTCTAAACCATGTCAACTGCCTTTTGGCATATTTCCGTGTTTCACGTTTAAGCCGTTCAACGCACAGCTCCAGCGGTTCAGCACCGTCAAGATACGGTTTTAACTCCTTATAGCCTATCGCCTGAGCAGCGGTTATATAATCATCATGCGTGAAAAACTCCCGAGCTTCCTCAACAAGACCCGCTTCAAGCATAATATCAACACGTTTGTCAATACGCTCATAAAGCATTTCTCGCTGTTCATAGTCAAGCATAACCATGAACGGATTGTACGGTGACGGATTTCGCCGACTTTCTTCCTGAAGCCGCGTCATTGTTTTTCCGCTTATTTTGTACACTTCCAGAGCGCGGATAATCCTCGAGAGATTGTTTTCATGAAGCTTTTCGGCGCTTTGTGGGTCAATTTCACGCAAGCGTTCGAGAAGCGCTCCGTTTCCCTGTTCAACCGCAATATTTCGCATTTTTTCACGAAACTCATAGTCGCAGCCTGTGTCGTCAAATTCAATGTTATCAACGAGGGAGTTTATATAAAGCCCCGTTCCCCCGCATATTATCGGCAGTCTTCCTCGAGCATGAATATCTGCAATTATCGGACGCGCCATTTCGACATAATCCGCAACGGAAAACGCTTTTGTCGGTTCAAGAAAATCCATCATGTGATGTGGAATTCCCTCTTGCTCATCTTTTGACGGCTTAGCGCTCGCTATATCCATACCTTTGTATATCTGCATTGAATCGGCAGATACAATTTCCCCGTCAAACTGCTTTGCAAGGTCAATAGCAAGCTTTGTTTTTCCGGACGCTGTCGCTCCGCAGACCACCGCTATTCCTATTTTACTCATATATGAACATTCTCCAATTTTAAACTATACGGCTGAAATATTTTTCAATCTCATATTTCGTCAACTTCACCATTACAATAGCCATAATATACCTGTCCGTTATCCATCACAAAGCAGGCTTCCCGGTTTTCGTCTATTTTTTCCAGTTTCTCTGGGCTTTTCAACACTCTACGACTTCCATCTGTGAATGTCACTGTTATCTTTGTTTCCATATTACTATACTCTTTTTAGTTTCTCAATTTCCGTATAAACTCGTCTCAGTCCACCACCCGACTTGCGCACCAAGGTAGCAATATCCGCACCTTCTGGGGCGTTCACCTTTGCCACCACGCTCGCCTGGTCTTTCAGGAACTTCTCACGCTCCTTGCAGTCGTCGGGCGTTACCTTCGAGTAGCGGTCACCGTATCGGCTGAGCATCTCGGTATAGCCCACTTTCTTGCACTCAATGGAGCGATTGATTTTGGCTTTCAGTCCGTCCGCACCCATCATATACCAGGCGCAGCATCTTTCTGTAGCGTTCCACAAGGCTTTGAGTTCCAGGAATGCCTCATACTGCAAGTCGCCAGCCTCGTCCAAAATGATGAGTGGTGTGTCGATTGAGCGCAAGTAATAGACCAAATCCTCGTACACGTCGCTGTATCTTCCATTGCTGCCAACACCAAACTCAGTGGCTATCTTACGCACCAGCTTCAGTTTGGTCTTCACTTGCGAGCAATCCACATAGATGGCATTGCGGTGGCACTGCACATAATAGCGTGCCGTGAATGTCTTGCCGATGTTGGGTATATCACAAAGTATCGCACTCAGTCCGCTCTGTTGGCTGAACTCCAGCTGCTTGGTGATATAGTCGAAGGTGGCGGTGCGTGCTGGCTTCCATTCAATGCCTCCTCTGAGGTTCACACCCAGTCTTCGGGCGATGGTTATCCAGTTGGCTTCGCTCAGTGCCTTGTCTGTCTGACCATTCTTGATGGCGCTATATACCGAGGTGCTGATGCCCAATGAAGCAGCGTGCTTGGCATCGCTCGGATAGTTCGTGCGGTTGGTGGCTATAGCCTCCAATATCCGCTTCTTGTTCTCATTCGTTATCATGTCTCACGTTATTTTAATTGTATTCTAATATCATTCTATAAATCTGCCAACGGGTCAGAAATGTGGTAGGTCACTTCCATTTCCTGCTCATTTTCCATCGGTGGAAGTTCAAGCGGTGGCGGTGGTGCAGCCTCTTCCGAAAGTTCCGACTTGGATATGCCAACAGCTGCAATGGCGTTCTTCTTCACGTATGCGTTGAATGCAGCTATCTTCTTCTGCTGGTTCACGAATATCTCCTTGTCCTTGTCAGTCTGCTCAGCATCGGCAGTGTTGAACGTGCCCACGTCCTCGAGCTTGTCGATAAGACGGTCGTTCTGGAAGATATAAACGTCGGTCGCGTTTCCGTCCTCATCGGTCAGATAATAGGCATCAACCTTGTAGTTGTTCGGTGCAAGTCTTTCTATCACCTCGGTTTTGCTCAACCACCAGTCCTTATACGCCACCCGGCAGTAGCTATTTCTGCGTATGGAGGTCTCAGTGTGCTCACCGATGAAGCGTGCCCACACCGATTTGTCCATTGGCTGAAGCGTTGGGTTCATATTGGCTTCAAGCACTTGCCAGCGTGTCATACCAGGGTATTTCTTCTGGTTCGGGTGGAGGGTATTGTTGAACTCCTTAATGTCGCGGATGTCGTCTGCAATCAGTTCTTCCCATGTGTAGTACTGTTTGTCCTCGTAGGTGTCATTCTTCTCGTCAAACACCTTCTTGGCTTCCGTGCGGTAGTGCCTGTCTTTGGCATAGAAGCGTCCGATGCCGAGGTGGTTCCGATGCTCCACCCTGCGTTTCTTGGCACCGTTCATCGGCTCAGCGTATTTCTCTTGGGAGTTCATCGGGGCGCAGAAGCGCACGAATGGGAACAACACGCCGGCCTTCAGGAAACTGTCTTTCCACTGGGTCATCAAGTGGTTCTCCACCTCAACCTGTGCCGGGCAACCCCAGCCCTTGCTTTCTATCAGTCGGAACATCGAGCGGAAGCAGTCGGCAACCAAGTCCACGTTCTTGTTGCGGTTGTAGGCATAGCCCACCACGCACTGGCTTGTGACATCGTAGGCGTAGTATGCCTTCGGCCTTGCCTTGGTGTCCTTCAGCTTGCGTGGAAGGTCGCGGTCATCAAATGAAATCTTTGAGAACGAGAACTCGGGCGCATGACGGTGAACGTGTGGCATCTGCTCGTGCATGAATGTGGTGTAAGAGTCAAGCGAGTGCTCAATAAACAGTCGGTTCTTCGGTTTGTTCAGATAGTTGGTGATGGTGCTTTCGCTCAGCGACTTCGGGTCACCGTTCTTGTCAGTCCACTCACTTGCGTCGAAAAGTTCACCGGTCTCTGGATCATACACGTCCAGCTCACCGCACACAAACGAGTTGTACAATTCCCAAACATTGGTATTGAACGGTTTATTGGGCAGCACCGCTATTGACCATATCAAGCGCATCGTTCGGTAGTCCACTTTACGACTTGCCTGGTTGCCGAACTTTCGGCTGATGAGACACTGGTAGCCGTCTCGTTGGTACTCGTTCACCTTCTTGCGGAAGCGCAGCATACTTGCCGGCAATGTGTGCCCGGTCTTCATACGGTAGCCCTCCACAGCTTGCGACATCATGCTCCAGTCATACTTCTGACCCATCGTCTTCTGTATCGCCTTGGCGTTGTTGTACAACTTGATACAAGCATTCAGCACACTGGCGTTGGTCACATACTCCTTCACATGAGCGTCAGTAGCATGGTCGTGTCCGCACTGGTTGCGCCAGTCGTTGAAATAAGCGACAGCAGCCTGGTCCACCTCGTAGTTGGCATCAAGCCAGGCAAGCAGCACCTCAAGCGACGGGTCCGGATAAATCTCCTTGAGTTTGTCTTGATAAGCATCGGGCAGACTGCTAACCGCGATGAGCGCATAGCCGCCTCTTCCACCACGACGCACAATGTCTATGCGACCGCGTGCAGAGAGCTGCTTGTAGTTGGGTACGGTCATCACACCGCCATCCACAAGTTCCCGCATCGAGATGCAAAGTCTGTTATCGTGGTACTCCATAATTCTGCCTCCCTTATCTTAATTCACTTGCAAACTTTTGGATATTCTCAATATCCGAGAACATAACCTGCTCATAATGCTTAACTTTCACACCTTTGAAGAAGACATCTCCGCTATTGTCATTACGGCAAAATTCCAACATTGCCCCATTTGGCAAATATTGTCGCATATAGCCATCATAGTCATGGAATGTTTCCATCGCTGGCAACTCGTTCATCAATATGCCGAAATTTTCAAAGGCTGCCTTGCGTATCTTGTTGGCAAGTGTGCTTTCACTCTCAAAAGTCAGAGCCTTCCATACCATTACAGCGGAAACACCGAAGATTTTCATTAGGTGCTCGCGAACCTCTTTTGTTACATGAATGTACTTTTTCATATCTCACTTGTTTTTACGTTATACTTATTGTGGAGTGTGGGGAGTCGAACCCCGTGGCTGTCCTACGCTCTTCGCTTTCGCTTATTCCAACTTTCCGGCCATTGCAACCGTGCCACCCCTGCGGTCTTTCCCGCTGTCATCCGAGGCTACCCCTTACCGACTATCCTGTACAGTATTCTGGGGTTCCGTGTTATCCTGCAATCATTTTACCTCGTTTATCTTCGGTCTAAC